>NZ_JANGBE010000002.1:0-185912 GCF_024462255.1 Flavonifractor sp. DFI.6.63
CCCCCCCCCCCCCGCCTCAGCTTGTCGAAAACGGCCTCTGGCCTTTTTCGACAGAGGGATGCATGACGGACAGGGCTCGATTCTGGCAGAAAAGCCGCCCTGCCCGTCATGAGAGGTGTCATTTCCGACGCGCATGTCGCCGGAAATGACGGAACTTCCTTTCCTCCCGTCGCCTGCGGACGACTCAACTCTGCCAGGCTCTTCTCCAGGAGGGTTTTTCGACCGCCAGAGGCGGCGGGCCTAGCCCGCCGCCTCTGGTTTGCCGGAGTCGGATGTATGGGTTCGGCCCGCCAGCAGCATGCCGCTGGTGAGGGCGGTGAAGGGCGCTACGGTGACCAGTCCGAAGGACCCTACCACCGTATGGATGATCTCAGACGCCACATATTTGTAGTTCAGGATGTTCCAGATGGGGGTGCCCTGAGCCATAAAGACCATCAGCAGGGCCACAAAGCCGCCGGAATAAGCCAGAAGAAGGGTCGTGGTCATGGTGCCCATGGCGGCCCGGCCCACGTTCATTCCGGAGCGCACCGCATCCCGGCGGGAGATGTCGGGGCGTTTATCCACCACCTCGTTCACCGCCGAGCAGATGTCCACGCTCAGGTCCATCACCGCGCCGGAGGAGCCCAGGAAGATGGAGGCCATAAAGATGCTGGTCAGATCCAGATCCGGAAAGCCGCTGTAGAGCAGACTTTCGGAATAGGCCATGACCGCCCCGTGGATGCGGAAGGCGTTGGTGAACAGAATCCCCAGCACACAGGTGACCAGCACCCCCAGTCCGGCCCCGGACACGGCGGCGGCGCAGCGGCGGTCGAAGCCGTACACCAGGGCGATGATGAGCACGGTGAGCACCAGAGTCGCCGCCAGGCCGATGAGGATGGGATTGTGGCCCTTCAGATAAAGGGGGATGAGCAGCTTCCAGATCATCAGTACGGTAAGGGCGAAGGAAGCGATGGCCCGAATGCCGGTCTTACCGGCGAAGAAGATGAGCAGGGCCGCGAAGCAGAGAGCCAGCACCAGTTCCCAGTTCAGCCGGTAGTGGTCGATCATGTTGATGGAGAGGATGGTATCGCCCTGATAGGAGATGACCACCAGGGCCTTGTCGCCGACGGCGAAGATCTTATCCTGCTCCAGGGAGCCGTTGAGCATATTGTAGCCCGTGGCCGTCTGCCCCTTGAACGCTCCGCCCAGCAGTTCCAGCGTGCAGGCCTGCTCTCCGGAGCGGACCAGGCCGGTGTCCACGACGGCGGAATCGTCCACGGCCACTACCCGGGCTGCGCAGCGGTCGTTGCCCTGGTAGTTGAGCGCGCCCTCAAAGCCCGTGGGCAGGAGCGCCAGCAGGAGGATCAGCAGCAGGCAGACCGCCACGGGGGCGTAATAGCGGCGCTTGGCGCCGTCGTGCAGCAGCTTCAATGACAACATTCCTTTTCTTCTGTAATTGGCAGGCGGACCAAACGGCCCGCCGGGTTCACCCGAAAGGGGCGCGCCGCGCCCATAAAGCGACGCAGCCGCCAACGGCCGCGTACTGCGGGCGGCTGCGCTCGGAACCCGTCAGGGGGCCTTCCGCAGCGGGACGAGGCTTTCCCGGATCAGCGGCAAAGCCGCCGGTTCGAGAATACCCGGGCGGGCCGCATTTCTGCGGCCCGCCCGGTGTCTGTGGGTTGGTCCGTGCAGGAGAGGAAGAAGGATGCGATTTATTTCACACCCAGCATCTCAGCAAGCTTGCTGAAGATGGCGGTGTTGTCGTAGTAGCCGTTGAAGACCTCAGCGCCCGCGCCTTCGGCCAGGACCGGGACCGGAAGGCCAGTGTGGCTGTAGGAAGTGAAGGAGACGCCGGATTTGTTGTTGAGGATGTGGGTGATGGTGACGGTCAGGGGCTCATAGGTGCCGTAGAGCACGTACTCGGCCTGCTCGTACTGGCTGGCGGCGGTACCGTTGATGCTCTTTTCGTAGGCGGCCTTGAGCTGGCTCTGCTCGTACTCGGTGAGCACCAGCTTGTCGCCCTCCTTGCCCTGGGTCTTCAGGCCAAAGAGCGTTTCGATGTCGGCCAGGACGGTCTCAAAGGAGGCCTTCTTCTCTTTGTAGGCGGCCACGTAGTCGCTGTCGTACTTGGCGAAGGAGATCTTCTGGCGGTTCAGCAGGGTCAGGTAGGTATCATAGTCGGTGCCGGCGAAGCCGATGGTGAGGCCGCCGGTCTCGTGGTCGCCGGTCACCAGGATCAGCGTCTCGTCGGCGTGCTCCCTGGCGAAGTCGATGGCGACCTGTACCGCATCGGCCAGGGCCATGGTGTCGTTGATGGTGGAGGCGGCGTCGTTGGCGTGGCAGGCCCAGTCGATCTTGCCGCCTTCGCACATCATGAAGAAGCCCTTATCGTTGTCCAGGACCTCGATGCCCTTCTCCACATAATCGGCCAGAGACCACATGGCGTCGGTACGGTCCAGCTCATAAGCCATGGCGCTGGAATCGGCCAGGTTCTCGTCGATGAGGATGACGGGGCCGCTGGTGACCTTTTCAGCCTCGGCCTGCGTGGTGACCACGTTATAGCCCGCTTTCTCAGCCAGGTCGTACAGGCTCTCCTTGTCTTTGTCGGAACCGGTGGGCTTGAGCAGACCGCCGCCGGCAAAATACTCGAAGCCGGAGTCGACCAGTTCCAGACCGATCTCATAGTAGCTGCCGCGGCTTTGCTGGTGGGCGTAGAAGGCGGCGGGGGTGGCGTGGTTGAGGTTGACGGAGGAGATCACGCCGATCTTCCAGCCCAGCTGATCCTTCAGCTTTTCGCTGATGGTCTCATAGGATACGCTGCCGGTCTCGTCCATGTTGATGGTACCGGAATAGGTCTTGTGGCCGGTGGAGATGGAGGTGGCGGTGGAGGCGGAGTCGGGAGCAAAGCTGTTGGAATCAAAGGTCACCGCGGAACCGGCGGTCTCAAAATTCATAAAATTCAGATAGGAAGGACCGTCCAGCTTGGCGCCCATGTTGTCGTCCAGGCTGGGCTGAGCGTTCAAGTAGTCCTCGTCGGCCAGGGCGCCCAGGTAATCGGCGGTGGACTGGATCTGGGGATAGCTCATGCCGTCGCCGATGAACAGGAACACGTACTTGGGGGCCTTCGTCTGTGCGGGCTGGGCGGAAGCGGCGGAGAGGGACACGGGGGCGGCGGCAGGGAGGGCGCTGGTCTGCGCGTTGTCGGCGGTGCCGCCGCTGCAGGCGGCCAGACTGCCGCACAGGGTCAGGGCCGCCAGAGAAACGGCCAGGGGTCTGTTCCAATTCATTCAGATTTTCCTCCAATACAGATACGATTCTTTGTCTTGCGGACAGTCCCCATGATACCCGAAGCGGAGCGCCGGGCGCTACCAGGCGCGGGTAAAGAAATGAAAAGCTGTGGTAAGGCAAGGTAAAGTTTCTGCAAAAAAGGGCGGTCATATCCCATCGCGGCGCGCATATCCTTGTCCTGAGGTGATGGGGAATGGTGGGCTGGCTGGTGCGGGAGGACAGGCGGGGGCGCCGGCCGGTACTGGAACGGACGCAGCTGGCGGGCATGACCGTGCTGCGGGCGGGGGTACCCGCACCGGACGCGCTGGCACAGCGGAAGCTGGAGCGCCGGCTGGAACGTGCGGCGGAGCTGCTGTGCCGGGCGGGGGTGCGGCGGGTGCTGGCGCAGGAGGGATTTGCGGGCTGGCCGCTGCTGGAGGCGGCGGGGCTGCAGCGCGTGAGCGCCGCGGCCCTGTGTCAGGCCCTGGCCGCGCCCTTGGCCCTGGCCGCGCTGAAACGGCAGGGGATCGCCCCCGGGCAGGCGGCGGTGTCTCTGGCGGGGACGCGGGTCAACCGGCCCCTGTTCCAGGCGGCCGAACAGCTGTGCCGGCATGTGCGTACCCTGATCGTCGACGCTCCGGCGGGGGGGAGGGAGCTGGCGGGATACCTGCGCTGCGCCTACGGCGCGCCGGTGGTGGAGCCGGAGGCGGGGGTGACGCCCCACGCCGTGCTCTGCTTTGCCCCGGCGGCGGATGTCCGCGGCGCGCTGAAGCTCTTTGGGGCGGTCCCGGACCTGGGCGCGCTGGCGCTTGGCCCTCCCCCCGGGCTGGAATGCCGGACGGCGGAAGGGCTGCCGCTGCTGGCGCTTTTGTGGGAGGAGGGACGTCTGGACCTTGCGAACATACAAATTTTAGAAGCAAATTGACTTGACAGGATGGGGGAAACTACATATAATATCGTATTAATGTGAGAAACCATATCCTTTCAGCATTTTGCAGGTCGGCAGGAGACCTGTTTCTGCCAAAGAGAATCAGACGGAAAGCATAACAGGAAAGGTGTGCGCGAACAACATGGCGAAGGAATTCAAACTGAGCGCTGAGCGCTTGGAGGAGCTCAAAAAGGAGCTCGTTTATCTGAAGACGGTCCGCGAGAAAGAGGTGGCCGACCAGATCAAGGAGGCGCGCTCCTTCGGCGATTTGAGCGAGAACAGCGAGTACGACGAGGCGAAAAACGAGCAGGGCAAACTCTACTCCCGCATCGCGGAGGTGGAGAATATCCTGCAGAACTGCGTGGTCATCGAAGAGCACGAGCAGGACCCCAACGCGGTCCGTCTGGGCTCCAGCATCAAGGTGCTGGACCTGGAGTTCAACGAAGAGGAGCGCTATCAGGTGGTGGGTTCTCAGGAGGCCGACCCCATGAACGGCCGCATCTCCGAGGACTCCCCGTTTGGACGGGCTCTGCTGGGGCGGGCCGTGGGCGACGAGGTCTACGTGGAAGCGCCGGCCGGTTTATTAAGGTATCAGATCTTAGAGATTCAAAAGTAAAGTAAGGAGCAGCTACCATGTCTACTGAAGAGAGAAACGTCAACGAGCCCATGGAGGAAACCCTGTCTGAACTGCGCCAGATCCGCCGTTCCAAGCTCAAGGAGCTGCAGGACGCGGGGCAGGACCCCTTCCAGATCACCAAGTACAACGTGACCCACCGCTCCGCCGACATCAAGGCCGGTTTTGAGGCCCTGGAGGGCAAAACGGTCTCCGTGGCCGGGCGCATCATGTCCAAGCGGGGCATGGGCAAGGCGGTTTTCTGTGATCTTCAGGACGTCAAAGGCCGCATCCAGCTCTATGTGCGCATCGACGAGCTGGGGGAGGAGGCCTTTGCCAAGTTCAAGAAGACCGACATCGGTGATATCGTCGGCGTGGAGGGCGAAGTGTTCCAGACCAAGCGGGGCGAGATCTCCGTGAAGGCCCGCCGGGTGACGCTGCTCTCCAAGTCCCTGCTGCCCCTGCCGGAGAAGTTCCACGGCCTGACCGACAAGGAGACCCGTTACCGTCAGCGCTATGTGGACCTGATCATGAACGAGGACGTGCGCCGCGCCTTCCAGATCCGCACCGCCTTTATCAAGCATGTGCGCGCCTATCTGGACGCGCGCAGCTACCTGGAGGTGGAGACCCCGGTCCTCAATACCATTTCCGGCGGCGCCACCGCCCGGCCTTTCATCACCCATCACAATACGCTGGATATCGACATGTATATGCGCATCGCCACAGAGCTGCACCTCAAGCGCCTGGTGGTGGGCGGCTTTGAGCGGGTGTACGAGATCGGCCGCATCTTCCGCAACGAGGGCATGGACCCCAAGCACAATCCGGAATTCACCACCATCGAGCTCTACGAGGCCTATGCCGACTTCCATGATATGATGGACATTGCCGAGGGCGTTCTGTCCACCGCCGCCAAGGATATCCTGGGCGGCTACAACGTCCGTTGGCTGGGCGAGGAGATCGACCTGACGCCCGGCTGGAAGCGGCTGACCATGATCGACGCCGTTCGGGACTATGTGGGCGTGGACTTCGACGCCGTCTCGGATGACGAGCAGGCCTGCAAAGCCGTGGAAGCCGCGGGCGTCGACCTGGAAGGCTGCGAGCGCACCTGGGGCACCGCTTTGTATGAGGCGTTCGACCAGCGGGTGGAGGAGAAGCTGATCCAGCCCACCTTCATCACCATGTATCCGGTGGAGGTCTCCCCCCTGACCAAGCGCTCTCCCAAGGACCCCCGCCTGACGGAGCGCTTTGAGCTGTTCATCAACCACTGTGAGTTTGCAAACGCCTTCTCCGAGCTCAACGATCCCATTGACCAGCGGGGCCGCTTCGAGCACGAGATCGCCCTGCGCGACGCGGGCAACGACGAGGCCGGCATGATGGACGAGGATTTCATCACCGCCCTGGAGTATGGTCTGCCTCCCACGGGCGGCATGGGCATCGGCATTGACCGCTGCGTCATGATGCTGACCAATTCCGACTCCATCCGGGACGTAATCCTGTTCCCGACGATGAAGCCTTTGGGCTAAAATTCCACAATATGTAGCGTCTGATGAAATAGGACGGCACAAGATATAGTGAAAAGGGCTTACAACTACAACTTTTCTACAACTTTTGCTTGAAATCAGACGGCTTCAGACGGGCCAAAATGAAGGGCAAATCCGTGTTTTTTATGCGGATTTGCCCTTTTTTGCAATTTTCACATTAGCACCAAATTGCCCTTGATTGCCTCTGCTTTTTCCCTCATGTTTTCTTGCGTAATATGCGTATAAATATCCATAGTTGTGGAAAAATCAGCGTGGCCCATCACTTGCTGGATAAACTTGATGTCGTTCGTGCTTTCACAGAGCCGCGTGCAGAATGTGTGTCTCATGTTATGTACGCTAAAATGCGGCAGCAGTTCCGGCTCACGATCTTCCAGTTCAGCCTGATCCATTTCTTCGGCGTTGTAGGCGATGGAGATACGCTGGATGGCCCGGTTGATATTATGGGCACTGAGAAAGTAACCTTCCCGATTCCTAAAAAGGAAACCGTGATACCCATTCATCACAAGGTCTTCCGGATAGAGGGTGTCCATGACTTCAATCAATGTGCGGAGCTGTTCAGCAACCTGCGGATACAGGATCGGGATGGTACGGGTGCCGTTGGTTGTTTTAGGGGTGTTGATGTGAAAACCTGCTTTCCCATCAATCACACGGTAAATCAAATTATGATTGACAGAGATGGTGTTGTTCTCCAGATCCACATCATTTTTAGTTAAGCCAGTACATTCCGCAACACGCATTCCTGTACCGAGCAGCACGACCATGACAGGCAGCCAGTGGCTATACATCGGTGACTTTGAAATGAAACGAAGAAAGTTCTTCTGCTGTGTCATAGTCAGCGCGATTCTTTTCTTCGGGGGTGCCCCGGCCCCCTCTGTTTTGAGAGAGCGATAGACGCCCTTGCTGGGATTTTTTCGGATGTAATCATCATCGACCGCCAATTCCAGCGTGGGATGGATCAGGTTATTGATGCTTTCCAGAGAATTGATCGCAAAGCCTTTTTTCAAAAGCTTCGTGTAAAAGGTCAGGATGTCGCTCTTTCGGATATTAGGCAGAGGGATGTTAGCAAACGGCTCGTCCTTCACATAGTTGTTCCAAAGATATTCGTAATTCGCCCGTGTAGAAGCCTTTAACTGAATTTTCGTATCCATGAGGACTTTAAACATATCATTTAGGGTAATTTTCATAGCCTCCTGGGTACGAATACCGTCATCGCTGTCACGGTTGAGCACTTTTTCTTTGGCTCGCAAACTGGCAAGGTCAAAATCATAGATGTACTTTTTCTTTTTGCCCAGTTTATAGACAAACATATAGCTGCCGTCTGAGCGTTGTGTCTCTCCTGGCCGCAGGTTACGACCTTTGTTGTCTTTTCTAACTTTTGGCATAGGCTGATACCTCCCGATGTTTTGTGTGTTGCTGCGCCCGGAATGGGCAGGGCTCTGTTAGCATGAGATCTCGTACAAGTATTCCTTTACTCGCTGAACGCTCCAAAGGACACGAGAATTCATGGTGATGCGGGCGTGGGCCAGGTCGCCGATCTGGACGGCCGTGTGCCGCCCGCAGTCGAGCAGTTTGCAAAGCGATTCTGTATCGACCGCCAAGCACTGATCTGGTGAAAGGTCATTGGGTTTTCTTTTTTCCATAATTGCCCTCCTTTATTTGCAATTACATATATCCCCTACGATTTGTAGGAAAAGGTTTTCAACAAAAACAATGAAGTCACTTAAATTCATCGGGAAGTGTGAAGGCTCTTCCATCGTCCATTTCCTGCGCCGGGGCTTTCCGCCGCGTATTTTCAGGCTGCCGCTATGCGACATTTAAGTTGTGGGCGCGCACAAACACACTATCCGCATCTCCTGTATAACTCCGATAAAAGAGGTTATGAGAATTGTCAAGGTACAAAAAGAGCGTGCGGACTGGCTACGGAATCCGGCACCATGTCTGTACACCCTATAAATAGGGCAAGAAGGCTGTTTTTTCTGCACAGCCTATTTTTTGTAAAAAAATTTTCCTGTTAGACTATATATAGACATTTGTTCTTGACTAAATCAATATATTGTGCTATCCTGTACTTGTAATTGATTTTTGTGCGTTCTCCATGTGGGATACAGATCTTGTATCTGTACGGCAAGGCTCAAAGCCCTGCATTGCACACGCAGTTAAGATTGTATTTGTGCCAGTAGTATTGCTGCGCCCATTCGGGCCAGTATATTACTGGCTTTTTTTATTTTTCGGGGTTTCCCCATCAGCGAGGATGACATTGGTTCATAGGCAACTATGGACAACAGGCGTTTTGCCCTTTGTCATGCTCGCTTTTTTGTCGCCCAAATGCCGGAAACGGCTTTGAGGATATATCAAACTACAGAAAGGCAGGTAACACGCATGAATGTAAAAAAGCGAAGGCAGGAGCCTATGGCAAAAAGGAAATGGCCTTTGGAGGACTGGCAGCATCAGAAGGTGCCCAAATCCAGCCAAGTCCATAGTCCAATGATTCGAGTACACGCTATTCCCCGCCGAACACGGAGGGGGTGCTAAAGATGCCGGCGAGCAATGTAGCCGCCGAAAAGCGAAGTCAACCCCAAATTTTGGTGGAAACGGCGGGCCTGTCCGAAGAGGAATGGCTTGCATACCGCCGGAAAGGGATTGGCGGCAGTGATGTGGCGGCTCTGCTGGGAATTTCACCCTGGCGGACGGCAAGAGACCTCTACTTTGACAAGTTGAATATCGTAGCGGTCGAAGATAATGAGGACAACTGGGTTGCTCTGGAAATGGGGCACCTGTTGGAGTCGTTGGTGGCGAAGATATTCCAACACCGCACAGGGTACAAGGTCTATCAGATCAAAAAAATGTTCCAGCACCCACAGTATTCGTGGATGCTGGCCGATGTGGACTATTTTGTGGAATTGCCGGATGGCAGTACCGCAATTCTGGAGATTAAAACGACAAATTATAACGCAAGGGATAACTGGTGGCTAAACGGTGAAGAAACCGTTCCCGTCTATTATGAAGCCCAAGGGCGGCACTATATGGCCGTCATGAATGTGGACCGCTGCTTCTTCTGCTGCCTGTATGGCAACAACGAGGAAGAAACCATTATTCGTGAAATCCGGCGGGACGAGTCCTATGAGGAGGAGATGATTTTCCTGGAGCAGTATTTCTGGGAAAACCATGTTCTTACCAGGACGCCGCCGCCCTATACCGAAGATGGTGATCTGGTGCTTGAAAGCGTGCGCCGGCATACGGGCTCTGCAGATCAGGACGCTCCCGTTGTAACGCTTGATTTGAGCCTGACAGCCAAATTGATGCGCTATCTCCAGCTTCAGGAGCAGAAGAAACTCACGGAAGCGGGCAGCAAAGAGATTGAGGCGGATATGAAGCGGCTGAAGGCGGCGCTGGTCGCAGAAATGGGCAAGAGCTGCAAGGCCGTTTGCCAACAGGATGGGGTGAACTATATTGTCACCTACAATCCAGTGAGAACGCCCGGCATTGACAAAGACAATCTGATGCGGCTGAAGCTGGACCACCCTGATATTTACGAGCAGTATGTAACCGTTTCAGAATCCCGAAGGTTCAGTGTGAAAATTGATACCAAGGCGGCATGAGAAAGGAGGAAAATGATTTGATCCATAGAGGAACTTATGATGGGACAATTTACCATAATCCTGCAAATAAGTTCTGCATCATCAGTGTAAAAACTGCGGACAAGGATGTACCTCAAGAAGCCAGGTCTACCCGCCGGCACAAGGATCATCTGATTCGGTTTGTGGCTACCGGCTACGAACTGCCCCGCACAGATGCGGTAGAACTGGAACTGGATGGCGAATGGAAAAAAGGAAAGTATGGGATGCAGCTTCAGGTGGAGCAGTGGCATGAAATTGTCCCTCAAACCAAGAGTGGAGTGGAAGGCTATCTGGCCTCTGGCCTTATCAAAGGCATCGGGCCGGCGCTCGCCAAACAGATCGTATCACGCTTCGGCGTGGAGACACTGGACATTCTGCAAAATCGCCCGGAGCGGCTGCTGGAGATCAAAGGCATCACGGAGAACAAGCTGGAGGCCATCAAGACCTCATATGCAGAGAGCCGGATGCTGCAAGACCTGATGACGCTGCTCTCCCCGTTCAAGATTACACCGAAAACAGCGCAGAAGATTTATCAGTTTTTCGGCCCGGCCAGCGTGGACATCTTGAAAAAGAGTCCGTTTGAGCTTTGCCAAATATCCGGTTTTGGCTTTTTAAGGGTGGATGCCATCGTTCAGAAAAACGGAGGCGAACTGCGCGCCCCTATGCGAATCAAAGGCGCCTTGTTCTGGGCGTTGGAGGATAGCAAGGGGAAAAACGGACATTTGTTTTTGACCAGTGAGGCTTTACAAAAAGAGGCGCTCCAATTACTCAACGCTAAAATCCCTATTCCTTCGCTTCGGCTCCATGCACAAGAGGTCAGCGATGTCCTCGAAGATATGATCCTGCATGGAGAGGTCGTATCCGTCAAAGGAGGCATTTATCTTCCTCGTGTATTTGCACAAGAGGATGAAACTGCCCGCCGGATTGCGATGCGTGTGGTGGAGCCTCCCACCCCGGAGAAGATCGAACAAATTTTGGAGCAGGTCAAACGAGAAATTGGATTGGCGCTGTCCTCAAAACAGGAAGCGGCTGTGTATGCAGCCTATCGCCACAATCTTTCCATCATCACAGGCTCCCCGGGCACCGGCAAGACAACTGTGCTGAAAACAATTTTGGAGGTCTACCGCCGCCTGCATCCCCAGGGAGAGATCGCCTTGATGGCGCCGACAGGCCGAGCCAGCCGGCGTATGGCGGAAAGCACCGGGGTTGATAAGGCCAAGACGCTGCACAGCATTTTGGGGCTCGCCAGCGAAGAAGATGAAATAAAACGCAACAACACCCAAGAGCCGCTTTCGGCCGATTTGATCATTGTGGATGAGTTTTCCATGGTGGATATGTGGCTGGCAAATAAATTTTTCTCACGCATCAAAGGTGGCGCACGGGTCATTCTTGTCGGAGACCCGGATCAGCTTCCCAGTGTAGGCGCCGGGAATGTGTTCCGTGAACTGATTGACTGCGGCCTTATCACCGTGACGGTGCTGGATCAGATTTTCCGTCAGTCCAAGGACAGCCTGATTGCCTACAACGCCAAATTCATTAACGAAGGCAACACCAAGCTGTACTACGGCCAGGATTTCGTTTTCATGGCAAGCAACAATCAGGCGGAAGCCGCTGAACGAATTGTTGCCCGCTACTGCCGGGAGATCGAGGAAAGTGGGATTGACCGGGTGCAGATCCTATCGCCTTTCCGCTCGGACGGCGCGGCCTCTGCGGAACAGCTCAACGAAGCGATCCGCGAAATGGTTAACCCGTTCCGTTCCGCCGAGGAAGAAATCAAAATCGGTGTCAAGGTATTCAGGGTCAATGACCGGATCATGCAGACCAAAAACACTGCCAAGGTATCCAATGGCGACCTGGGATTCATCCGCTATATCAAAAATGATGAAGATGGAACTCGCGTTGGACTTGACTTCGGTGTGGGCCGTGAGTTGGAGTACGGCATAGAGGATATGGTCAATCTGGACCTCGCCTACGCCACTACGATTCATAAAGCAATGGGAAGCGAGTACGATACGGTCATTATGCCGCTCTTAAAGGCACATACTGTCATGCTCTATCGAAATCTGCTCTACACTGGCATCACCCGCGCAAAAAAGCGTGTGGTGCTCATCGGTCAAAAGCAGGTATTGTTCATGGCAATCCATCGCAATGAGATCGGCAAACGCAACACGCTTTTGGGTGAACGCATCCACCTGTACTATAAGGCGTATGCCCGGCGGGCAGGTATCCCCGTTCCGGCGGACTTGGAAAAAGAATTGAAGCACGCAGGCTAAAAATGTGACGCAAGGTGCAGAAAAACGCCCAGCGTCCCCTATTTATTATACAGGAAGGAGTTTAGAAGATGAGTGACAACAACAATAATGCAAAAACGATGTACGAGGCCGTTCCTGCCGCTGCGGAACTGAACAAGGTACCGGGGTTCGACCCGCTGAAGTTCCTCCGGCGTGCCGGGGACTCCATGAAATTGGACTTACCCTATCAGAAACTCTGGTTCCGAATGGCACACCCCAATGGGCGTATGCGTCTGACGGCCATGCGGATCACGGAGCAGATGGCGATTTTTGAGGCCAAGGTATTTCTGGACCGCAGTGACGCGGAGCCGTTCAGCGTGAGCGTTGCCCAGCAGACCATGCAGGATAGCAGGGACTTTGTGAAGGCAGCTCAAAATGAGGCGTTGAGCCAGGCCCTTTCGGACGCTGGATTTGGTATCCAGCTTGTGAGCGCCGACACTCATGCCGCTTCCGTACAGAAAGCGGCGCCTGTGAGTAAAACGCAGCCCTCTGCCATTACTCCGCCTGTGAGCACTGTGTTGCCGCAGGAGCCCTCCAGCGCCTCGCAGAAGGCCGCTGTTCTTTCCGAGGGTAATTCCATTTCCGGGGGCACACAAACGCCACAGAGGGCATCTGAAAACGCGGAAACAGCAAGAACGAAGATTCAGCCCGCAGAAACTCCAGCCAAGGGGCAGAGTTTGCCGGTGAGCCCTACTGCAAACACGGATACACTGCCAGCGGGATTCGCACCAACGGAAGAACAGCCGGAAAACAGTAAGGCGGCGGAGGAATTACCAATTCATCTCCCTGCGGAGGAACTGCCAGTTCAGCGCCCTGCAGAGGATCTGACGGCCACCAAGGAGGCACAGGAGGTCCCGGAAGCCGAAATCGTGCAAGAGGCCCCTGCATATACCCCGGATATGCCTGTAGAGGATATTCTGAAGGTGATGACGCTGGAACAGGCACAGGAGGTCGTTGTGGACAGCGGTGTGTGCCGGGGGCTGACTATTGCAGAAGTGGCGAAGAAGCGGCCTGTCAATCTGCGTTTCTATTTGACTCCGGGCAACAAAAGCAAGGACAACATCGTTCGGGCTGCCGCCCAGCTGGTCCTCAATTCACTTCAGAAGGCCGGTTGATGCGAAGCCCTGGCTCGGGTATGAAGGGAGGAATGACAAATGGGCTCATACCCGGATGAATTTCCTTTCGGCATCATGGAAGTTGTCAATCTATTAAACCTGCGCATCAGGCGTCAACAGGCGAACAGCGTCTATGTGGACTGCCCGTTCTGCGGTGACCGCCGGGGACGGATGAATGTCAATTTCGTCAAGAATGTCTGGCGGTGCAACCACTGCGATGCACATGGCGGAATGCTGGCGCTGTATGCTGAACTTAACCATACGACTACATCCGATGCCTACTGGGAGATTGCAGAAGCTCTGTGTGACAATATCCAAGAGGAACACGCACGCTCCGGGAATGAAGCCCAACAACGGCCGGCCAGCCCATGCCCTTCAACTTCGGGGGCCTGGGCTGCCCCTGCCGGTCATTCTTCTTCCGAGCGAAAAACAGTACCACAGTCGAATAAGGCCAGTCCAGCGGAGATCCACCAGACGCTATCCCTGCTGCTTGCTCAACTTACGCTGCGGCCGGCGCATCGGGAGCATCTGCGCTCCCCTAAACGCGGGCTGTCTGATGAACAGATTGACGCACTGGGCTTTAAGAGTACCCCACCGCCTTTTCTATGCCGGTCTATTACAGAACGGCTGATCAAGCAGGGATGCAAGGTGCAGGGAGTGCCGGGCTTTTACCAGGATGGCGGTGGACATTGGACTATGGCTTTTTATCAAAAGACAGCCGGCATCCTGATCCCTGCCATCGGCTTTGACGGCATGTTGCAGGGATTCCAGATCAAACTGGATATACCGCTGAAAAACAAGGATGATCCGCCGGAAAAGCCGGGAGCAAAATATATCTGGTTTTCGTCTTCCTCAAAAAAGGGCGGGACAGGATCGGGCAGCCCGGTACATCTGGCAGGAAATCCATCTGCCCGTGTCGTTTATGTGATTGAAGGTCTTTTGAAGGCAGACATCTCCCATTGTCTGACCGGGCGCACTTTCGCCGCGATTGCCGGCGCCAATAACACCAGTCCGTTGGACGCTATGTTTGCGTTGCTGGCGCAGAGTGGTACAGAAGAGATTATCGAAGCCCATGACATGGACAAGTACAACAACAAAATGACCATGGCCGGGGCATCCAAAATTTACTTAATGGCGCAAAAGCACGGCATGAATTGCCGGCGGTTGACTTGGAATCCCAATTATAAAGGGTTTGATGACTGGCAGCTGGCTTTGCGCCAGGGCAGTCAGCGGCAAAAGGAAATTGAAAAGTTGAGTTTCAAAGAGCAGTATCTGCGCGGGCTGTGCGAGCTGGCCCACATTGAGGACTGCGTGGAACAGTGGCAGCACCGGGCCGAGCAAGACATCGGACTGACAGAGTATCTGGGGCTGACGGGGGAGGAACATAAAACCTTCCTGTGCGGCGGCCGGGACGCTCTTGCCGCCCTGTTGGAGCCACAGCGGCGAAAACAAAGGTTTGTACTTTATCAACTTCAACTGGACGAAGAGAACGCGATCCCATTTGCTTTCAAGGATATTACAGCGTTAAAAGCGGCTGGTTATGAACAGCCGCCTGCGGCGATGTACTATGTGGCAGGAAGTGGAGAAATCTACTGTCCAGCGGAGGAATCAGATGACGCACTTTTGAAGCGCCTGTTTGCCGACTGCCGGGAGCGGCTGCCTGAAGGCTGCCGCGGGCGGCCGATGGCGATTTCCGATGTAGTGGAACTGAATCATGGTACCAAGCGGGCATATTATTATGTAAGCGGACAAGACCAGTTTAGACAAGTAAAGTTTTCCCCTATGCTCGCAAAGAAGGAAATTCCAGAAAAGACATAAGAGAGGTTTTGATGGTTGTCGTGAGTGAGACAAAGGAGAGCCAGCTTTTGGCGCTCCTGGAGCAATGCGTCCATCTGGACGCTGATGTGCGGCCCCGTACAGAAAAATGCTTTTTTACGGTGACGGTTCCGCCGCCGTGGAACGGTCCGGCGCGCAGGGCGGCTCAAGCAGTGCAGGATCAAATCAAGGAATGGTCAAAGCAATATCCGAATGTGGTGTGTTACTGCTTTGACAGCTACAGTACATTGGTTTATGTGCTGTAAAACAATGTGGCAAAGGCATGGGATGGGCATTGGCCTGTTCCGTGCCTTTTTTATGAAACGACGGAAAGGAGATCACTATGGGATATTTTTCAGAAATGGCGCTGAACAAGCAGGAGGAGCTCGGGCTTCCCGCAGAACAAGTACCGGCTGGAGACGCCTTTGAGGATGAGGAAACTTTTGACGAGCTGCCGGTGCCGTCGGACAGCCGTTTAGCGGCTTCCCCTGTCGTGGAAACGCCGCCATCGCCCGCATTTGATGCAGACGATGAGGCCGAGGAATTGGAAGACATGAACGGAGACAATGCTTCCGAGGCAGCGGACACGGATGGGGACGATGCCGGTAAAGAGCAGGAGGCGCCCGCCAAGGCCGATGCGGCCACCGATGCGGACGAGGAAAAACGCCGTGCCGAGCATGAGGCGGCTGAAGCCAAGCGTAAAGCAGAATGGGAAGCCCGGCAGGCTGAAAAGAAAAAGGCCGAGCAGGAGCAGCTGGAGCGTCTGGCCGCGATGAGCGACGACGAGGTGGTGAACGCCTCCATGCAGCGGGTCAGCGCAGATACAGAAAAACTGACCCGGCGCAACATGAAGGAGTGTGTGGCAGAATTTATCCAGACCAAGTGCCTGGAGGATATTGCTTTCGCACGCCTCACCATGCACCCGCGCAAGTCAATGATCCACTGTTTCCAGTACATCAGCCGCAAGGCGTGGGACTACATTCAGGATGAACTCAAAGCAAGCGGCATTCAGCCAGGTCCGGGCAGACAAGGGTATGGCTGTGATGTTCCGGACGATTTGTGCTACCAGTGGGCAGAGGACTATTTCCGCGACCCAGACGCCAAAGAGGACCATGAGGAAGAAGAAAAGTTTGTACCGAACCCCTACTATGGAAAAGATTTCGCCAGAACCACCAAAAAGAAGCAGAAGGAAAAGAAAAAGGCAGAAGCCAAACCGAAGCCTGTGCAGAAGGAAAAGCCTGCCAACGATGGTCAGCTGTCGCTGCTGGATCTCGGCATGGCAAAGGCAGGTTAAGGGGGTGCAGCATGATTGCATATAAAGGATTTCTTCCCGGCCTGATTTGCAGAGGCTACCAGTTCAAGATGGGACTCAATGTAACAGAAAAGGCCAACTGTGCTCATAATGGCTTTCACTGTGCTGAGGACCCACTGGATTGCTTGAGCTATTACAGAGATATAAACCACGCAGAATACTATATTGTCGATGCCGGCGGAGACATTGACGAAGATGGTGTCGATTCCAAAATTTCCTGTACAGAGTTGACAATTTTGAAACGGCTGACAAAAAAAGAACTTTTCCTCCATGGCCTTGCTTTTATGGCAGACCACCCGAAGCGGAAGTGGAACAGCAATATAAAGGCGGACAAAGCTGAAGCGTGGAATGGCTATGCAGCGGTGCGCGGCGCCGACCCTATTGCAAAAGGGACTCGGAACGGAGATGTACTTGCGTTTGCAAAAGAGGACGGCACTACCGGCGGCATCCAGCAGATCGTGGTGGCGGAGATTGACGGGAAAACGCTCCAACCAGGAATTTGGTATGGCGTGGAGCTTGAAAAAAGGATGGTGAACTAAATTGAAGAAATCTGCACTCCTGGCAATGCCGAAATTGACGGCAACGCCGGAAATGAAACAGGCAGCAATAGCGGATGAGCCGAAACAGCATGAAAGCCCCTATGGCTATCGCTATGTTGAACGGACCTACTATCCATATATGAACTGCGTCGTTCAGGATGGCATCCTCAAAGCGGCTTTTTATCTGCCGGAGCATCTGCGGCTGGATGGCAACAATCCTGCTTATGAAGTGTTCCTTGACAAGAAAGCGCACCAGTTTCTGACTTACGACCATTTAGAGAAAAAATGGCGGGACGCCAAACTGGACAGGCTGAATTGGCCGGGGAGAAACTATTATGCCACCTGCTGGGCCAGTGAGAAAGATGCTGCCGTAGTACAGGATTATCTTTGTGGGGAACGCGGCGGTGATCTCGGTATCCTTGATTTTCAGAGAAATGTACGGGACGAACAGTTGGAGCAGAGGCATAAACGAATTACCGGCGCGTGGGATCAGGATCTGGCTCAGGTGCCTGAACTGCCCAAGGATTGGACGCGCTGGATTGATAAGGTGGCTGTGCGGGAAAATTTCATCTTCTATCGCTATAAACGCGGCGGAGCCCAAAACGGTTATTGTACCTTTTGTGGGAAAGAGGTCCCTATATCCGGGCATCCATATCACAATAAGAAAGGACGCTGTACCTGCTGCCGGCATCCCATTGTATTCAAAGCCCTGGGGCGCGCCGGGTATATTCGGACAGAAAAGGACTATGCTTATCTGATTCAACGGTGCAAGGATGGCTTTGTTCTCCGTGAATTCTGGGCAGAGAGGACTTACTGGAAAGACAGTCTGCCCTCCGGAGAGCCCTACTGGCATGAGTTTCGCCGTTCGATTTATGACCGCAGCGGAGAAATACGCTCTTACTATTGGGGCGTGTATTGCCAGCGGGAAACGCGATGGATTGCCGGTAGTCCCTGTTACTATGGTTACTTTACCGTTCAGACAGGCAGGGTCTATGGTAAGAGCCTTCCCTGCATGGAACAGAAGGAACTGCTCGGCACTGGCCTTGTGCAGTGGGTACGCACCCATCCGGTGACTGATCCGGAAAAGTATTTGGCTGTTTGGAAGCGGATGCCGAAGATGGAGCAGATTTGGAAGGCAGACTTGCCAAGGCTGACAAAAGAATGCTTTGAACATTGTGATTCTGTGCGGGAACGGATACTCTATCCAAATGAGCCGCGCCTGATTCGGGCCTTGGGATTAGACGGCCCCAAATTCCGCCGCCTGCGGCAGATAAATGGCGATACGGAAGACCTGGCATGGCTGCAGCTTGAAAAGCGGACCAATCAACGCATACCGGATGAACTGTTTCGCTGGTTTAAAAAAGAACGGATCAGCGCCAAAGACATTCTGTTCATCGCGGACCGCATGAGTCCGATTCAAATCCGAAACTATCTGCAAAAACAGAAGCCGGATTTTGACGGAAGCTGCCAGCAGGCGTTGACCACATGGCAGGACTACCTTGCTATGGCAGAGCGTCTGCATATCGACACCAGCGATGAAATTATCTATCGTGCGCGTAAATTGCGTCAGCGGCATGATGAACTGGTTATCCAGTGTGAGGCTGGAAGTTTGGAGCTTCAAGCAGAGAACATGGACAAGAAGTACCCCCATGTTCGCTCCATCTGCGAGGGATTGCAGAAAAAGTATGCCTATGCAGATGAGGATTATCTGGTCATTGCCCCTCAAAATACTTTTGATATTATCAAAGAGGGACGGATGCTTCACCATTGTGTCGGGAATGACGGCGCCGGCGAACGGTACTATGACCGCATCGAGCGCCGGGAGAGCTTCATCATGTTTCTGCGCCGAGCGGAGGAACCAGAAGATCCCTATTACACACTGGAGATCGAGCCGGACGGCACTGTGCGTCAAAAACGCACGCTGTTTGACCGCCAGCACGAGGACATCGAGCAGGCAACGGAATTTCTGCAGAAGTGGCAAAAAGTCATTGCGGCACGGCTCACAGGCCAAGATTTGAAGCTGGCCGCGCAGAGCCGCGTCCTGCGCAACGAGGAGTTTATCCAGATGAAGAAAGACCGGGTGGTCATCCATACCGGGCACCTTGCCGGCCATTTGCTGGCAGATGTGCTTTTGGCTGATTTGATGGAAAACAAAGAAGTCGTGCAGCAGCAGGAGCTCCCTGCGGCTGCATGATACAGGTACAATGGCCGGGCGTCCTTTGAGGGCGTCCGGCCAACTGTTGCAAGGAGGCTTTATGAGAAAAACATCTTTTGAGTACCACATCCACGGTTACCGCTATGCACCGGAGAGCTTCCACATCTATAAAGGACTGCCGGGGCAGGAAAAGACGGAGCTCCCCCTGTCGGATGAGCAGCGTTATCAGATGGGGTATCTTTATCTGACACAGGGTATCAAGAGCGCCGTAGACTATGTGAAGCATATCGAGCGGGAGCGGGAACGCAAGTGCCGCCTGTATATGACCTACGGCTTTATGCTCAAAGAAAATCCGCGCAGTTATGTGTACTGTGCGGACCTGCGATGCAGGGAGAACGACCCGCTGGCGGTGCGCCTGCATACCCTGCGCGCATTCCGGGAGCATCTGGCCCAGAGCGGAGGCCGTATTGAGCAGAGCGTGGAGTGCGAACTGGATGGGCGTTACCGCCCTATCCATACGCGAAAGAATTATGTGACTGCGGACTTTGACCGGCCCATTGTGGTCTGGCTGAATATCAGATAGAAGGAGAAGAAAATGAAACAGATTGGAAATTTAGCAATCGTCTGCGCCCAGCGGCCTGATGTGTTGATGCAGATTTACGGTGGGACCGTGAGCATCCATGTAGGTGAAGGGCCGGAGCGGGCCATCCTCTCCGCTGCGTGGGAGGATGACAACACCATTCAGGACATGATCAGGGAATTAAACTTTGGGCGTTATGCCGCCCATCCACGGAAGAAGGAAGAAGGTGCAGCATGATCAAAAATTTGAATCAGCTCAAACGCAGGCTGCGGCCGGGCACACGCTTGGAAGTCACCGGCCACTGCCGGCCCGGATGCATCGGCCAACTGCGGGAGGTCACATGGGTCAATACCCAGGGTGTTTACACCAAAATTCTCAATCCGCCCGATCCGCGCATCAATGCGGCAAACGATGGACGGGGCTCCATAATGTGGTGGGGTGCAGCCAGCACATGGTCATTTGAGAACGGCGTGTGCAGTTCATATACAAATCAAACAAAGACGGCGGAAACGCTGATTATGGCGTTCCGCGTTTTGGATGGGGAGGCGGCCTGATGGAACAGAATACTTTGAGAAAGCAGCGGGAGCTGACCGACCGGCTCAACCGCTACCGCAACGAATACTATAACTACAACAATCCCAGCGTCAGCGATGAGGTCTATGACCGGCTCTTTGACGAACTTCACAAACTGGAACAGGAGACGGGCATCCAGATGTCGAACTCTCCCACTGTTACCGTGGGCTATCCCGTGGTAGGCAAGTTGGAGAAAACCGCCCATAAAATCCCGCTCCTTTCTCTGGATAAAGTAAAAAGCAGCGTGGACCTGTGCCGGTTTATGGGCGAGCATCAGGTGATGATCATGCTCAAGTTGGACGGCCTTACCATCAAACTGACCTATGAGAACGGCGAACTGGTGGAAGCGGCCACACGGGGCAACGGTGATGAGGGTGAGATCGTCACTCACAACGCCAGAGCAATCAGTGGGATTCCAGCTCATGTTCAGTACCCGGGGCGTCTGGTGGTCACCGGCGAGGCGTTTATCCGTCCCAGTGATTTTGAGCGCCTGAATACTTCGATAGTGGATGAGAATGGTGAAACCTACAAGAATGGCCGTAATCTGGCGGCTGGCTCGGTGCGCCTGCGGGATGCCGGCGAGTGCATGGAGCGGTGTGTGACCTTCATGCCCTTCAATGTTCTGGAGGGTTTTGATGACCTGCCCCGCAAGTCGGAACGCCTCAAAGAACTTCGGCCGCTGGGCTTTACCCCGTGCAAGTATCTGGTGACGAAGCGGCCATTGACGCAGGCGGAGACCGAGGACGGCATCAAGCAGCTGCAGCAGTATGCAAAAGACAGCGATATTCCCATCGACGGCATCGTTGTAACCTACAATGATATTGCCTTTTCCAAAGGCTGCGGGCGCACAGGACATCACTATAAGGACGGGCTGGCGTTCAAATTTGAGGACGAGCTGTTTAAGACAACACTTCGTTCCATCGAGTGGACGCCGGGACGGACTGGTGAGATTGCGCCTGTAGCCATCTTTGCTCCAGTAGAAATCGAAGGATGCGAAGTGACGCGGGCCAGCCTGCACAATCTGTCCTTCATTGAGGACCTGGAGCTGATGCCGGGCAACCGCATACTGGTCAGCAAGCGGAATATGATCATTCCGCATGTGGAGGAAAACATGGACAGGGGCGGTTTCAATCTGGAAGCGGCGTTCCCGCACCAGTGCCCCTGCTGCGGCCAGCCTACCCGCGTTCATGAAACCAAAGGGCGGGATGAAAACGGCAAGGAGCGGATCATCAAGACCCTGTTCTGCGACAATGCCACCTGCGAGACACGGAAACTCAAAAAGTTTGTCCATTTTGTCAGCAAGAAGGCGATGAACATTGAGGGGCTGTCCGAGGCGACGCTGGAAAAACTGATTGGCCGTGGATGGATTCACAGCTATCTGGATCTATACCGGCTTGATCAGCACCGGGATGAAATTATCCGCATGGAGGGCTTTGGCGTAAAGTCCTGGCAGCGCCTGTGGGATGCTGTCCAGCAGAGCCGCAACACCACCTTTGAACGGTATGTGATTGCCATGGACATTCCCATGATCGGCAACACAGCCAGCGGTGTTCTCTGCCGGGAGTTCCATGGCAGTCTTGAAGAATTTCGGGACGCGGTTTATACGGGCTATGACTTCCGCCGGCTCCCGGATTTTGGAGAGACGCTGCACAACAATATCCATGAATGGTTCTGCAATGAAGAAAATTTTTGTATTTGGGAGGAATTACAGATGATGATGAACATCCAGAAGCCAGCCGTGGCCAACAATCAGGCAGTCGGCCAGGACACTCCATTTGCCGGGAAGAACATTGTGGTGACAGGCAA
Source organism: Flavonifractor sp. DFI.6.63 (assembly GCF_024462255.1). Lineage (NCBI taxonomy): Bacteria > Bacillati > Bacillota > Clostridia > Eubacteriales > Oscillospiraceae > Flavonifractor > Flavonifractor sp. DFI.6.63. The sequence goes on from NZ_JANGBE010000002.1 coordinate 22,132, forward strand.
AGTAGAGCCCTATACCCGCGATGAGATGAACAGCCTGATCGCCTCTCTGGGCGCTGTGGCCGGCAGTTCGGTGAGCCGCAAGACCGATTATCTGGTCTGCGGTGAGAAGGCCGGCAGCAAACTGTCCAAGGCACAGGAACTGGGCATTCGGGTGCTGACGCCGAATGAGTTTTTCAATATGGCCGGTGTGGCTTAAAAGAAAACAGGTCAAAAAATAACAAGGGAGAGGGCTGCGGGTGCGGTCCTCCCCTTCTTTATCGGCAAAGGAGATGTTTCAGCATGAAAGGCAGTTACTTTGTTCCGCAGGTGGGGCAGGTTTATCAAAACCGAAATGACAGGAGTTATCTATGCCTGTCTGTGGAAAAAAGGCCCCTATTAAACGATACCACCGCACAGATGCGGCGAACTTCTGATGGATGGACTCTGACGGCTCATGGTCTTATCCGTTATGAAGATGGAACGATTGAGTGGAATTACTCTACTGGAGGCAGATGGAGCGAATCAAAGTGAGGAGGGAGCGAAGATGAATAACGAATTTCTGCCAGCCTACAAGGTATATCAACAGGTCATTGATCTTGAACTGTACTATGCGTTTGTAGATCTTGTCGTACACACCTCTCAAGAAGAAAAAGCCTGGGAGATCTATCGAAATATTGTGGACACGCAAATCTGGCAACAAAAGGCAGAAGAACAGAATTATTTTGAAGCCTATAACCTCCGCTACCCCGGCGAGGTCCTGGAACGGTTTGAAGAGAAGCTGGGAAAAGATGTCCGCATTATTCGTGCGTTGGCGCTGGCGCTGGGGAAAACCCGTGCGCTTCAGTCAGACAATATGTTTGTTGGAAATCAGCGCGGCAGTTTTCTCCAGATGGTCCGGAGGACTTCCGATGGAGATGTGTACCTGCAAGGGGCTCTTTATCTGTTGGAAACAGATATGCCCCGCCGACACGCCCTGCTGGATGAACTGGCTGCCAGAGAATATGCCAAGACCGGGGAAGCCTTGTTTGTCCTGTCTCTGTTCGATGACCAGGAGGAAGGGTACCGCACTATGCATAGCCAGCTTCTCCGATTGCTGGGGAAAGAACGCACGCTTTCCCTACCTGAAAACTGTGGTGTGCTGGAATGGCTGGTCCAGCATTATGCTCCGTATATCAAGTCGTATCGCGGAAAGCCAGATCTTGTTTTGCGAACACTGACGAAGTTTTTCAGAATGAACATGAAACCGGACAGCCGTGAGTTTTCAATCCTGACAGACGCCGGCTACAGCGGTGAGGAAATTATACTGACCAATTCCCTTTGTGTGTGGGCAGACAGAATCCCGGACAGGATCTCCTGGAACGGGACCACCGCAGAAAAAATCGCATCGGCGTGCTGCCAAATGCTCTTAAACCAACCGGATGGACTGCCGGAAGGGCTCTATGCCTATGTTGGATGGTTGTTTGGCCGCTATGAAAAGTTTGCTGTCCAGTACAATGGGTATCCAAATCTCTGGGAGGCGGTCAAAAAAGAACTCACACCATCCGCACCGCAGACAATAATCTGGATGCTGAAAACCATCAAAAAGGAATTCCCGTATCGCTTTGACGCCTTTGACCCCCAGTACAATATTCTGGCAAAAGAAGTGCCGCAAGGCGATTACTGGGAACTGTTTACAGATCAGATGCTCTGCTCTTGTGGAAAAACGCCAATCGTTCAATGGCTGGCGAGATACCGGGAATTAACGGGCGTCGATTACTGTGATGGCTTTCAGGAATGGCACCGTTCCTCCGATAGAGCTTTTGCCCTGCTGGTAGAGAGAAAAGAAATCCGGCTGTGGCAGTTTTTTGAACAGCATCAGGGAGACGGCCCCTCTGCGCAGCCGATGAAACTGCTCTTGGGGTATGCCATGAATATCTCCAGCTGGCAGGGCTTCCGTTTTGTACGGCGTCTGCTGCAGAAATACACCCCAGTGCAGCTCCAGAAGTTTTTTGGGGAGCGGTTTTTCTTTCATGAACTTTTTGTAAGGGGTAATCGGTACAGCAGCAGAGACTATGAGTTTTTTATCAAACGCTCTTTCCTGACAGAAGAGCAGCATCGGCAGCTCTTTGAATGGATCGAGGCTTCTTTTTTCCAAATGGAGCCGAAATGCTATCAAGAGTTTATCTGGTGCGCTTTACAAGATTCGGATGTGCAGCGGCTATACGACAGGCGGCTGCTTGCGTCCGTTTTGCGAAGCCTTTTATCCAGCGGGAAGTACACAGGTGGCCGTGCGGACCATCTAAAGGAAAAATTCTACAGTAAGGAAGAGCTGGAAGCCGATCAAAAAGCCGACGCTGAAAAAGCGGAACGGGAGGAACGCCTTCGCCGGGAGCAGGAGCACCAGAAGAAATGCGAACGGTTGGAGCAGACCTATGACGGTACGATGTCTTCTCTAAAAGAGTTTACAAAAAGTTTCTATTACGATAGGGATGTGAAAGAAGCCCTGGATATGGTGTACGAAAAGCTGCGGGAACAGCCTGCGGGCTGCGCGGCGGCATTTGCAGCGGACGAATTAGAACAATTTTTCAAGTTGTGCGGTGATTTGGCACGATACAATCCAGGAGACGAACAGAAAATTTTGAATATGGCAAGAACAATGATGGGAGGTCTTGCGGCATGATCTATGCGGAAAAGCATTTATCTTTGTTGTCCCGAATGGGGCGCGATGGGCTGCAGCTGCGTTTCACTGGAGAATTTCCAGAAGAAATACTGGATCAGACCTGTAAAAAAATCGAAGATATGGGTCTGCAAGAGCAGATTCGCAAGGAAGAAGCCACGCAAATCCAGAGGGAATTGATTCAAGTTCCAGAATTTGCGGAATTATATCAGGCTCTGTGCGCACATGGAATAGCGGTATCTGTTATTCAGACGATGCTCCATGCGGCAAGCAGCTATCAGGAGCACTTGTCCCAATATCCGAAGGAGCAGATGCTGGAGGCGGCGGTGCTGGATCTCAAGCCTTCCCTGAAATTTGAGTACATGAAACACTACCAGCCGCTGGTGCGGTATGAAGAAGAGGAGCAGGCCGTCGCAGACAACCTGGATACCTTCCCTGTTCTGGAGTGGCAGGAAATCTCTCCGCTGACGGAACATCAGCGTTCAATGATGCGTCTGCCGTTTCTTGGCACTTATCTATTCAACTGGCACGACCATGAGCGGAAGGCTGTAGAGCTGTTGGAGCAGAATCTGCCCCTCCAGAAAATCCTAATGATGAACTATGTGTGGGGAGTGGAGTTGTTTCTGGATGCGGACAGTCTGAAAAATCTCAAATGGCTGCAAATGCCGGATGTAGAAAAATTCCGCCGGCTGATGGAAGCCTTCGAGTATGATGCGGAAGATTTATCGGAATTCTGGACGCTCTGGCTGGAAAACCGGGCCGGACAATATGATGTCGAATGGTGGCTGAGTCAGCTGTTGCCCATCAGCAAAGAGCGGCGGCAGAAAATCCTGCAAAGCAGGCTGAGTTATCTCAATGCCCTTTACTCTGGCTGCCTTCACATCAATTTTGAGCAAGTAGAGTATTTTCAAGTCCAGCTCCTTATCTATGCGGTGGAGCACAAGAAAAAGCATTTTTTGAATCTGGTGAATCAGAACAGCGAACTATTTTTCTCGCTGGGGCGGTATTCGCTCTTATTTGTGAGTGGCTTCTGCGAACGCTGTAATCTCAATTCACTGACGGTTAAGAACTTAAAGGACAGTGATTCTATTGAACGGACAACCAGCTACTTTGAACTTTTGGAAGAGGGCCAGCAATATACCTTTGAGGAGCTGCGCCTGTTGTGGCACCAAGAGGAAGTATATGTAAGACTGTACGCCAAACTCTCCCCGCTCTCCGTGGACCAGAGGATGCTCACGATCCGGCAGCTGATAAAGCGGGATCTTGTCAGCCAGAATATCGGAGACGAGGCGCTGGAACAGGTAACTCAATGCTTGCTGGAAAAGCCGTTTGGAGCTTGGTATGAGAAAGATTTCGGACACATCCGGGGACTGACGCGGCAGACTGCAATGCTTATGCTGCAGCACTATCCGGAGATTCAGGCATTTATCCCGGAATTTCGGGCAGAGGCGGATGCGGTTTTCGCGGTCAGCAACGCTTCCAAGATCACAGGCTTTTCAAACTGGAGTCAGGTGTGCGGCTCAATACTGGTTACCGATCAGAATTGGGCCTATCTGAAAGAAAACATGGACTTTTCCGAGGAGTTCGTCCGCGAGTATCAGCCGGGGATTGTGAATTTCCTGCTCCGGGGCGGCAGCTCGATGGTCCGCCCGCTGTATAACGAATTGCAGTATAGGAACGAAAGTGAAAAAAACTGCGAGGCGCTCCGGCGTATTGTACAGGCAGAGCTGATGGGCCAGTTCTATAAACTGAAATACTTTGCAGGTGATTTGAAGCAGGAAATCCATTACCCAATTCAAGAGGCGCGGGAAGGTGTCTGGAAACAGAATCTCTCTTTGACCAGACCGGGCCTTATGGCGAAAGAGGTGGATGATTTTTACCACACGATCCGCATGGGCGAACTTCCGCACTTTACCTGCCTATCCTGCTATCAGGGCAGCCAGAGGGACTGCCTTTTGGCCGCATTCGATAGCAACAAAAAAATCATTCTGGTTTACAAAGACGAGAGCGTAGTAGCACGGGCGTGTCTCCGGCTGACGAAAGGCTCTTTCCAGCAGCCATCAACGCTCAATTTTGAATTTGCTGATCTGTCCAAAGAAGATGTTCCCACAGGCAGTCACGCATACAGTGAGAAGCTGGTGCTGTTTCTGGAACACATTTATACCTCTGGATTGAAGAAAAGTGAAGAGACGGCGGCAAAAGAAATGGTAGTGGCGCTGGCAACGCAGAAAGCGGAAGAACTCGACGCGGTTGCGGTGCTGTCAAATCAGTATCGCGGATGCTATCCCAGTGGGCGGTATGTCAGCGCCCCAATCTATATCTACATCTCAAAGTCCAAAAATGGGCGCCAGTATCTTGACTCTCTGGGAGGCGCTGCAGTGACTTTGGCAGAGGAACAGTATAAGCAAGAATCGTTTTTGGTAGAACGGGCCGCACTGGATCGAGCCCATGCGGCATGACAGGAGGTTTCTTTATAATGTTTGACAGTATTTTGGTAAAAGTATCCTGCAGTGAAGAACTGCTGTATCTCCACACCATATCCCGGAGGCATAAATCCCCGTACCGCTTTGCAATCCTGCGTGATACGCTGGAGCAGTTGGAGCGGGAGCCGGGGCGTCAGATTATCGTGGCTGACTGCGGCTGCTATGCCGCCCTTCGGCTCACACGGGCACTGGACGGCGAGATGCTGGTGATCCGCTTTTCCTGGCTGCAAAGCGCCGGTGCGGACAGCCTGCGCGGCTATGAGGAGTGGGTGCGGCTGCCCTACCGCCGCTTCCACGAGTGTGTGGAGGCCGGGACGGATATGGCCGGATGGAACTGGAGCCAGCTCTCCGTGCCGGAGAAGGTGACCCGCCGCTTTGAATTTCACAGCAGGCAGAATCTCCATCAAATCGCCCAGCGGCCGCTCCTGCGGCACAAGCTGGGGAAAACTCTGGAACACCATTTCCAGTGGCGGGATGCGGAGAAGATCCTCATTTATGATGACGGTGCGCCGTACAGCTTCTTCTTTGAAGAGGTCACGCCCCGGGGCACGGGAATCTGCGGCGGCATCATCCTGCATGGTGCGGATAACCTGCAGAAAGCCCAGTACAGCGTCCACACCTAATTATAACAGGGAGGTACATACCATGACGATCATTAAAATAAATGGCGGCTTCTGGGGATGGGAGCCAATAGAGACGCTGGAACGGCTTTATCCGCTGTTTGAGCAGTACACATTGGACCCGATCTATGAGTGGTACGGGAATTTTGTAAATCGGAAGCCGGAGTGGCAGCGGTCAGAAGAGCGTCAGGCTTATCAGGGCTGCACGGTAATTTCGGGGCGGTTTCTGCATTATGGGAACTTTTTCTATATCGTCACCGATGAGGAAGAACTGATCCAGCGTTTTGAGCGCCTGGTGGCGGACAACAAGGCCACACAGGCATACCAGGACGAGAGGAAAGTCTGCTTCCCGTGCAGCGAGTGCAACCAGTGGTCGGCTGCCAGCGGGCTCTGCGGACTGACTGGCCGTTATAGACAACCCCAGTGGGAGTGTTTTGCGCGATATGTTCTGCCGAAGGGGAAAGTCGAAGGTGACGGCGCAAATATGCGCATTGAACTTCCGATCCCGGAAAAGGCAGGAAAGAAAGCGGTGCTTATCGGCCGCGGCCAATGGGAGGTTTAACAATGGATTGGAGCAAAGTCCACAGGAAACTCGCTGGCCGCTTCAGGCTTCTGGAGCGTCGAAATGAGGATGGAGATTGTGTGATCCACTGTTTCGGCTCTTTGGGCCAAACGGGAGTGAATAACGATGATGTTCGCTATATATGCGGCTTCTATAGTCTTCCCTATAGAGAGGACTGGCGCAGAGAAGAAGCCCGCGATGCCGGCGACAGTTTTTATATCCTGATTAAGACGGATGACTGAAAAGTGCTTTGTCTGCCCTTATCAAAAGCATAGGGCAGAATCCGTGTAAATTCGTAACAGGGCCGGGCGGAGGAAAATTCCTCTACCCGGCCCTTCTTTTTGGGGCTGACATGGCCCGTGTCAAATCAAGCGAAATCATTTTACGGTATTTCATAATCGGACGGCCGTATGCTCTTTTGGTCTCAATTTTCTATTATACTTCGACCTCATCTTCTTGTGTTTTGATATGCTGTGTGGTACTCTTTTACCATACGCACATCTTATTTATGCACAAAGGAAAGGTGATCTTAAAATGGCAGAAGCCGAGAACAAGCGTCAGCGCCGTACCCCGCAAGAGAGAGCGAATGAACTGGATGAAAAAATCACAAAGATAAATCAGTCCATCAATGAGCTGGAGGAGAAAAAGAAAACTGTTGTAGAAGAGTACGATGCGAAGATCACCGCAGCAAAGGAACGCATCAAATCTCTGGAGGCAAAAAAGCAGGAGATCTTTGCTCCCAAGGCTCCCCGAAAGCCCCGTAAGACGAAAAAGCAGAAAATTCAAGAGATTGTGAAGCTGGCAATGAAAAATGGTATGTCGGTAGAGGAAGTCGCCAGCCAGCTCCATGTGGAAGTTGAAAGCTAAACAGTTTTGATAGAAAAGCAGCATCGCCTCGAATGTATCAGGACGATGCTGCTTTTTATGGTGCAGGCCGACTATTCCGCGCCCCTGATTTTTCGATGATACCGTTGTAGATAAAAACTTTCCTGCTTTTTTGTTGAGAAAGGCGTCATACAGGCGTAAAGGATATGTATAAAGCAAAAAAGGAGGCAATTATCTATGTTAATTGGTGTCGATCATGGCAACAAGCAAATCAAAACCGTTCATGGCGAGCCCTTTGTGTCTGGACTGCAGCAGAGTCTGACCCGGCCGTTCGGCCAGAGCCTGCAATACTGTGGTACTTATTACACACTGTCCAATGAGCGTATTCCGTTCCACAAGGATAAGACGGAGGATGACCGATTTTTTGTCCTTACACTGATTGCTATTGCAGAAGAGATAACCGCCCGGGGAATTGGTGAAAAAGAACAGCAGCACATCCAGTTGGCTGTTGGTCTGCCCCCGGCACATTTTGGCTCTCAAGCAGAGAAATTCACTGCCTATTTTCAAGGCCGCGGGCTTGTAGCGTTTATGTATGGGGACAAACACTATACCATCAGCATTGAGGATGTGGCCTGCTATCCCCAGGCATACGCAGCTGCGGCCACAATGCTGCACGCCCTGCTGGATGACCCCAAGGCAGTCGTATTGGATATTGGAGGCTTTACAGCGGATTATCTGTTGTTGAAAAACGGAAAAGCTGACCTTGCTTCCTGCGATTCGCTGGAAAACGGCGTTATCCTGTTATACAATAAGATCAGGTCCAGAGGAAATGCAGAGTTGGATTTGCTGTTGGATGAGGGCGATGTGGATGCCATCCTCATGGGCAGACGGACACAGTACCCGGCCGAGGCCATACAGCTTGTGGAGCGACTGGCGCAGGAGTTTGTCAACGACTTGTTCAGCACTTTACGAGAGCGGATGTTGGATTTGCGCTATTGCAAAGTGGTGTTTGTGGGCGGCGGCGCTATTCTGCTGCGCCGGCAGATCGAGGATTCCGGCAAGGTGGGAACGCCTCTGTTCGTCACGAACATCAACGCCAATGCAGCTGGATTTGAATACCTGTACCGGCTTGAAACAGTGGGCAGGTGACAATCATGACGGCTAAAAAAGAAAGGGGGCGCTTCTCCCTGCGGTTCAATATCGGTGACCCAGTGCAGCGGGCCGCAGTTGAACTGCTGGAACTACAACCGCCCCACAGCAAAGCCCAGTATATTGCAAATGCGCTTGTGTACTATAACACTCATTTTTCTGACGATCCGCAGCCGTTAAAAGTGCCAGCCATTGACCGTGCGGCCATTGAAGCGATAGTGCGAGAAATTATGCGTCAGGATGAGCAGGCTTCGGATAAGGCAGTTTCGACCGGGGAATCCTCTCCTCCAAAGAAAAATAAAATAGCCCTGCCGCCGCAGGAACAGACGACAGAGCCATCAGAGGGAGCATCCGAAGTTGATGATATGACCCGCAATCTGATCGCCAGCACCATGGCGGCTTTCCGTAGAAATGGCTAAAAAAGAGGTATGGGAGCGAAGCTGTGCCGACTCTCATACCTCTTCCTTTTCCTGTATGGCAGCAATAAAGTGATCGATAATCTGTTCCAAGTGGCGGTATTGGCTGGGTGTCAATGTGGAAATCTTCTGCTGGAGCAACGAAGTGTCTGCTTCAAGAATTTTACCACGCAGTAAATAGTCTGCGCTGATGCCAAGTGCTTCACAGATCTTCAGCATGGTTTCCGGGCGCATCGCTTTTTGCCCCATTTCCGCATACGAGATGGTTTGCGATGTGAGATGCGTCAAATTTGCCAAAGTCTCCTGTGTCATATTTAATTGTTTTCTTCGCTCCAGAATCCGCTGGCCCATTTCTTTCAAAAGCTCACTCATTCGCAATCCTCCATACTATAGTTACATTTTATCCACTATAGCATGAAAAATTAAGCGACTATGGTTGAGTTTAATCAACCATAGCATATATAATGATCGTAAGATGAAAAATTTGGAGGAAAAACAAGTGAAAATATGTTCGTGTGCGGTGATTGGTCAACACCCTACCCGCTTCAAATTCAAATACAATGAATATATGACCTCATGCAAGCGCATAAAAAAGCGGATGCGTGCTGTATTTGTGTCACTTTACCAGCGCGGTGTGCGCTGCTTTTTCGTTGGGGGCGCTCTGGGAGTAGACATGTGGGCAGGCGAAATCCTGTTGGATATGCAGCGCCAGGTAGAATATCGGGAATTGGGTGTTGTGATGGTCTGCCCCTTCCCCGGCCATGATGTCCGATGGGACCCAAAGAGCCAGGCACGGCAGCGAAAACTCCGAGAGGGCTGTGCCAAGGTGCTGATGGGATCAGAACACCCAGGAGCCGAAGGGTATAAAAAACGCACGGAATATATGATGGGGCAGGCCGACTATGTTGTAGCTGTTTATGATAATGATCCGAAACATTACAGCGGAGTGGAGACAGCGATAGGGATCGCTGAAAAAAGAAACTTATCAATAGTGTTGATTCATCCAGACACAGGAATTATAAACATAGTAGATCATTACAGAGAGAGGCATACGGATTAGGCAAAATATGTTACTGTTTCTCCAAAAAACTAAAAAGGTGTGCGGTTTTGGTAATACGAAGCCACCTTGACTGTCGAGGAAAAATCGGGTATCATCTGATTAGCGATAGCTAACTTGAACGAGTTAGAAAGAGGTGGGTTATGTCACATAGCAGTCTATATCTTACCAATCTTTATAACGATTTGATAACCAATACCCCTCAGACAATCACTATGGACATTCCTTCAGAAGTCGGGCAAGGCCAAATTTCTCAAACAAAAATCAAGCACGGCGTTATCCTCTCAGACTGGAAAATGTGCTATCAATCCGATATGAATGTGCAGGGTCCTGTTAGTGGAGAATATATGCAAATCATTTTCTGCCTGAATGATGGAATTTCATGGGGGATAATGAATGAGAATCGTTCTATTACTATACAGAAAAATGAGTCTTGTATCTATGCTGGACATGATGGCACAGAATATATCTGCTACAAAAAAGACAGTAACTTCTCATTCAAAAGCATTAAAATCCCAATTCCCTACTTTTCACAACTCCTTGCTGATTACTTTGACGGACAGGAAATTACAGTCTATGAAAAGAAGCTCCTGAATGGTATTGCCAAAGTCTCTGTCACACCAATTATGGAGCAAATACTGTCGGAAACAAGCAAATTTTCTCAATACCGCGGGGGGCTGGGCTATCTCTATTTGGACGGCAAACTGTTGGAGCTGCTGTCCATCTATCTGGGAGAAGTTTTGGAATTGGACATTCTGATGGGCAAAAATATTTCCATGTCCCGGACGGAGCGGACTGCCATCATGGAAGCGAAACGGATCATCGACAGCCAGCTCGCCTTTGCCCCCTCTTGTGAAGAATTGTCTCAACAGGTACATCTGAGTCTGACCAAGCTGACACGGGGATTTTCTTCCTTCTACGGTATGCCGATCCATCAATATGTTATTGAGCAGCGGTTGACACAGGCGGCGCAGCTGCTGCTGGACGGAGACTGGAATGTGGGGGAGGTCGCTGCGATTGTAGGGTATGGAAAACCGAGCAACTTTGCGGCGGCCTTCAAGAAAAAATACGGTGTTGCACCCAAACATTACAGGGAGACACGCTTCAACCACACAAAGCAGTGACCTTTAACTGCTTTTGGGTGAAAATGGGCAGGTTTTGGGTCGAATTAGAAAGGCATAACTGATACAATATGCGTTGAGGTTAGTAAGTGCTAACCTCGACGCATATTGTTGTTTAGAGGAGGCAAAGCATGAAACAGAAGTTGAATGCGAAAGATTTTATCCTGATTGGCGTCCTGACCGCCCTCATGTGGATCATCTGCATGATTATCAGCACCATTATGAGCGTGGCCGGCCCAGTGACCAATGTGTTTTACCCGGCGGTTGTTGCGATCCCCAATGGCATCGTGATGATGCTCTTGCTTGCAAAGGTACCGAAAAAGGGCGTTTTCACCATCTGCTCCGCAATCCAGGCTATCCTGTTTCTGCTGGTGGGCGCTTTCTGGTTTATCCCCATCGGCTTGGTCATTGGCGGCGTGATCTGCGATTTCCTGGTCATGGGCCGGAAAGAAATTACCATGAAGTCCATGACCGTGGCCTACGCCCTGTTCAGCGCCATTTTCGCCTTCAGCGCCATCTGCCCCATCAAGTTCCTCCAGAGTGCCTTTGTGGGCGCCATGGAGAAGAACAACATTGCCCAGGAGTACATAGACGGGATGCTGAATATCACCTCCGTCCCCATGCTGGTGGTCATCGTTGCGGCCGGCTTGGTAGGTGGACTGATTGGCGCCGTGATTGGGCAGAAGGCTTTGAAGAAGCACTTTATAAAGGCAGGGCTCGTTTCAGTCAAATAACAAGGCACAGCCCCTCGGCAGTCAATCAGACGAACGCAGGCAAGCGGGCTGCCTGATCTCAGGGCGCGGGGCCATTTTCAGCCCCGCGCTTTGATTTTGATAGGGAGGCATTGGAATGGAAGAATCACAAATCAAACAAATCATTGAACAGCAGCCCCTTCATGGGTCAGCACTGTTAGATCCCCGCTGCAAGATTTTACTTCTGGTCTGTATCGGGTTTGTCAGTTACTTTTTGGCCGGGGAGGTGGTCAGCCTTGCGCTCATGCTGGTGTATGGCCTGTTTATTGCCGTGGGGAACGGCGGAAAGTGGGCCTTGAAGATGATTGTGGTCTACATCATCGTTGCCTATCTCAACGCCCTGCTCCGCTATGTGCAGGTGCCGGTACTGAGCGTGATTATGAGCGTGTTCGGCGTGACGCTTTTGAAGCTGATCCCCATTGTGATGATGGGCCTTTGGATTTTGCGGACCACCTATATGGACGACCTGATGGTGGCGCTCCAGCGGATGCGGCTTCCCCAGGCGGTGACGATCCCGCTGGTGGTCATGTTCCGCTATATTCCCACCCTGCGGATCGAATACCGGCAGATCCGCAGCACCATGGACATCCGGGGGATCAGCGACACCTTGTGGAAACGGGTATCTCATCCTCTTGCTACCATCGAGTATATTTTAATTCCCCTGCTGATGCGGTGTCTGAAGGTCACGGACGAGCTGGCTGCCTCCGGTACCACCCGGGGGCTGGAGCTGGAGTGCAAACGGTACGCCCTGCGCCCCATTCGCTTCTCCTGGCCGGAGATTCTGGTGTCCCTGCTGGGCGTCCTCTTTCTGACGGCGCTGCTGTTCCTGGACCAGACCCGAATCGGGGAAATCATCTTGTGGAGGGTGTGACATGATCTCGTTTCAGAATTTCAGCTTTCGCTATGAGGAGAGCAAGGACTTTACCCTCCGTGGCATTGATATGACGGTGCAGACCGGCGAATTTATTCTCCTGACCGGGCGGAGCGGCTGTGGCAAGACCACGCTGATCCGCTCCCTCAACGGTCTGATCCCACACTTTTATCCCGGCGAGATACAGGGTGACCTTGTGATGGATGGACATTCTCTGCTGGAAATGAAGCCCGCACAGCTGGCCGGGCAGGTGGGGACGGTATTTCAAGACCCACGCTCCCAGTTCTTCATGACGGACACCACACGGGAACTGGCCTTTGGCTGCGAAAATATGGGGCTTCCCCGTGAGGAAACCATTGACCGCATCGCAAAAGCCGCAAAGGATCTGGAACTGGCGGACTACCTAAACCGGAGTATCTTTGCCCTGTCCAGCGGAGAGAAGCAGCAGATCGCCGTGGGCTCGGTCTATGCGCTTTCACCAAAGGTCTATATCTTCGATGAGCCCTCCGCAAATCTGGACTACGCGGCCACCAAGCGGCTTGCGGAGATCATGGGAAAATTGAAGCGGGACGGATACACCATCTTTGTGGTGGAGCACCGCTTTTACTATCTGCGTGATTTAATCGACCGGGTATTTCTCATACAAAACGGGAAAATCGAACAGGAATTTACAAGGGAGCAGTTCTGTTCCTTACCGGAGGAAACGCGCATATCCTATGGGCTGCGGACTGCATATCCGGAGCGGGATGCAGAGCATTATCAGGAGAAAGAACGCCGCCCCATGGGGAAACACCTGCTGAGTGTGCAGGGCCTTTCCTTTGCTTATCCGAAAGAGCAGGAGGTCTTTTGGAATGTCAGCTTTGAAGCCCACGCTGGGGATGTAATCGGCATCCTGGGCCATAATGGAGCGGGCAAGACCACCCTCTTGTCCATCCTGACCGGCCTCTTGAAGCAGCGGAACGGCGAGATCACATTTGACGGCAGGAAGCTCACTCCACGCCAGCGCCGGGCACTGTCCTATCTGGTCATGCAGGACACGGATTACCAGCTCTTTGCCAGCAGTGTGGAGGAAGAACTCTCCCTGGGGATTCGGGAGGACTGCAAAGAGAAGGTGGACGCCGCGCTGGAGGCGCTGGAGCTGTCCGAATACCGGGAGCAGCACCCGGCGGCCCTCTCCGGCGGGCAGAAGCAGCGGGTCACCATTGGCGCGGCCATCGTCAAGGACAGCCCAGTGATCTATTTTGACGAGCCCACCAGCGGCCTGGACTATGACTCCATGGTGCGGGTCAGCCGCCTGATTGAGCAGTTGTCCGCTTCCGGCGTGATCGTGTTTGTGGTCTCTCACGACTTTGAGTTTATCGTCCGGACCTGTACGGAGGTGGTCCAGCTGGACGAACAGGGGGCCGTTCAAAACCACCGGCTCACGCCGCAAATATTGAAAGCTCTGTCGGAACAGTATTTTCATTGATGGGAGGTTGTAAATCATGTTTCAAAAGGTATTTGAATACGCGGGGCCGCATAAAAAGGGCCTCTACGCGGCCACAGCGGTAGTGCTGGTCAGCGTTTTGATGGGCGTCCTGCCCTTTGTGCTGGCCTACCAGGTAATTGCTCCGCTGGTGATGGGAGCGGAACTTGACGCTTCGTTTCTTATCCTGCGGGTGGCTTTGGTGCTGGTGTGCCTGGTCTTGCAGGCTGTTCTCTATGGCTGGGGGCTCAATCTTTCGCACAAGGCCGCCTATGACACGCTGCTCCGGCTGCGGACTGCCCTGCAAAAGCGGTTTGAGAAGCTGCCTCTGGGCGTGATCCAGGACAAGGGCACCGGCACGGTCAAAAAGCTGTTTGTCGATGATGTGGACAGTCTGGAGGTCCTGCTGGCCCACTCCATGCCAGAGGGGATCGCAAACCTGATGGTTCCCATCGCGGTCTATGTGGCTATGTTTTTCGTGGACTGGAAGCTGGCGCTGCTGTCTCTGGCCTCCATCCCCATCAGCCTGATCGCCATGATGACCATGTACTCGGTGGGCATGAAGAAAATGGGCCCCTACTATATGGCCGGCCAGAAGATGAACAACACCATCATTGAGTACATCAACGGCATGGAGGTCGTCAAGGTATTCAACAAGGACGCGGACTCCTATGAGCGGTTTCGCAAAGATGTTTCGGATTACCGGGATTACACCTTGGCTTGGTACAAGGCGGCATGGCCCTGGATGGCAATTTACAGCAGCCTCCTTCCCTGCACTGTGATTTTGACCCTGCCGCTGGGGGCGTGGTTTGTCCTCTCCGGCTGGTCGGCTCTGCCGGACCTGATTTTGGTGCTGTGCCTCTCCCTGAGCATCGGGATGCCGCTCCTCAAATCCCTGGGCTTCCTGCCCACCATGCCCCAGCTCAACTACAAGATTTCTGCGCTGGAGCAGGTTTTGGATGCGCCGGAGCTTCAGCAGACGCCGGACAGCTTCCACGGCAAGGATGATACCATCGTTTATGACCATGTTTCCTTTGGCTACACCAAGACACAGCCCGGCCCGGACGGAAAGCCCATGGTGGTGGAGGATGAAGTGCTCCACGACATCAGCTTTACAGCCAAGGCCGGACAGAAAACGGCCCTGGTGGGAGAGTCCGGCTCGGGCAAGAGCACTCTGGCAAAGCTGTTGATCCACTACTATGACCCGCAGAAAGGCAGCATCTCCATCGGCGGACAGAAACTGTGTGACATGAGCCTGGAGGCGCTGAACAGCCGTATTTCCTATGTGGCGCAGGATCAATACCTGTTCAACACCTCTCTGCTGGAGAATATCCGCATGGGACGGTTGAACGCTACCGATGAGGAGGTCCTGGAGGCAGCGCGCAAGGCCCAGTGCATGGAGTTTCTGGAAAAGCTGCCCCAAGGTATCCACTCCATGGCGGGGGATGCGGGCAAGATGCTCTCCGGCGGTCAGCGCCAGCGCATATCTCTGGCCCGTGCCATCCTGAAGGACGCCCCTATTGTGGTGCTTGACGAGGCCACCGCCTACGCCGACCCCGAGAACGAGGAGAAGATGGAGGCGGCGATTGCGGAGCTGGTGAAGGGCAAGACTCTGGTTGTTATCGCCCATAAGCTGCCCGCGATTATGAACGCCGACCAAATCTGCGTTGTAGACCACGGCAAACTGGTTGCGGCAGGAAAGCATCAGGACCTGATTCACTCCTGCCCGGAATATCAAAAGCTGTGGAAGGCGGCCCAGGACAGTGCCGAATGGAACATACATACCGCAAAGGAGGGAAACTAAATGTTTGCACTGTTTTCAAGGATTTTGAAACTTGCCGGTCCATATAAAGGGCGTATTCAGGGCGCTTTTGCCTGCGCGTTTGTGGAGTCGATCCTGTCTAAAATGCCGATCTTCCTGGCCTTTGTGGTGTTGAGCGGCTTTGCCGCCGGAACACTGACCGGGCAGACCTGCCTCTATGTGGGCCTTGGCCTCGCGGCGGCCGTGCTGGTGCAGATGCTGGTCCACTATCTCAGCGACAGCCTCCAGAGTGCGGCGGGCTACCTGATGTTTGCCGAGAAGCGCATGGAGCTGGGCGGACACCTGCGGAAACTGCCCATGGGCTACTTCACCTCCGGCAATATCGGCAAAATCAGTTCTGTCCTCAGCACCGACATGGTGTTTATCGAAGAAGTCGCCATGAGCACGCTGGGCAACATGATGAGCTATCTGCTGTCCTCCTTGGTTCTGCTGGCGTTTATGTTCTATCTGAATTGGCAGTTGGGCCTGATCGCGGCCCTTGTGACCATCCTGGCGTGGCTGGTTTCCAGAGGGATGAACAAAGTTTCCCTGCGGGAAGCCGCTGGCCGTCAGGAGCAGAGCGAACGGCTGACGGACGCGGTGCTGTCCTTTGTAGAGGGCATCGGGGTCATCAAGAGCTATAACCTGCTGGGCGAGAAGTCGGAAGAACTGACCGGCAATTTCAAGCGGTCCAGAAATACATCCCTTGCCTTTGAGCGGAAGATGACTCCGTGGACTATGGGGCTGAATATCCTTTATGGAATCGGGATTGCCGCGATTTTTAGCCTGTCGGTCTTTCTGGAGCGGAGCGGAGTTCTTTCTCTGGCCTATGTGCTGGGCGTCCTCCTGTTTGTCTTTGACCTGTTCGGGCCGCTCAAGGCGCTCTATGGCGAGGCGTCCCGCCTGACCGTGATGAACGCCGCCCTGGACCGCATTGAGGCTGTATTGGAGGAGCCGGAGCTCCCGGACACAGGGAAACAGCATATTCCAGCTCAGGCACAGCCCGGCCAGCCGGAAGTGCGGTTTCATGATGTGGCCTTTGCCTACCAGGACAAGGAGGTGCTGCACCACATCAGCTTCTCTATGCGCCCAAATAGCATGACCGCTCTTGTGGGGCCCTCCGGCGGCGGAAAGTCCACCATCGCCAATCTTCTGGCCCGGCTGTGGGATGTGAAAAGCGGCAGTGTTGCCATCCGTGGTGTGGATACCCGGCAAGTCCCCCTCGCAGAGCTGATGGATCACATCAGCATGGTATTCCAGCGCGTGTATCTCTTCCAGGACACGATCTATAACAACATCAGTATGGGCAAGCCAGACGCCACCGAGGAGGAGGTCTATGAGGCGGCGAGGAAAGCCCGCTGCTACGATTTCATCATGGCTCTGCCTGACGGATTTCAGACTGTGGTGGGAGAGGGCGGCGCAACCCTCTCCGGCGGTGAGAAACAGCGTATCTCCATCGCCCGCTGTATTCTGAAAGACGCTCCCATTGTAATTTTGGACGAGGCGACCGCCAGCGTGGACACTGACAATGAGAGCTATATTCAGGAGGCTATCTCCGAACTGGTAAAGGGTAAGACCCTGCTGGTCATTGCCCACCGTTTGAATACCATCCAGAACGCCGACCAGATTTTGGTCATCAGTGACGGACAGATCTCGCAGCATGGCACCCATGAGGAATTGATGGAACAACCCGGTATTTATCAGGATTTCGTCCGTATCCGTATGAACTCTGCCGGTTGGAGCCTGTCTTGATGGAGAGGAGCTCCCCATGAAACAATTACACGCATCTGGCGAAGATTATCTGGAAGCAATCCTTGTCTTAAAGAGGAAGAAAGGCATGGTGCGCTCCGTAGATGTGGCCCGGCACCTTGATGTATCAAAACCCAGCGTGTGTCATGCGGTAGCTACCTTGAAAGAGGGCGGTTTTCTCACCATGGACGAAGACTCTTTCCTGCACCTGACAGATGTGGGCAGAGAGGTTGCCGAAAAAACTTATGAGAAGCACTGCTTTTTCACCCGTCTGCTGGTGGATGCAGGTGTAGAGCCAAAGACTGCCGAGCAGGATGCCTGCCGCATGGAGCACGCAATCAGCGATGACAGTTTTCAAAAAATTAAATCAGGGCTACAGGACAAGTAAAAGTGGTCTGGCAGTCGAGGTTATCGGAGGTGATGTAGTGGGAAAACTGTTCATATTATCAGTCGAAGAAGATGATCTTGAAACCGCAGAGAAAATCATGGCCTTCATAGAATCAACAGAACTGGTCATGTGTACGGATCTTCCCTCTGCCCCTCTGCGCTACAAGGCTTTGTGTATCGACGCTGCGTGCCGTCAAGTGTTTTGGCAGGGCAAATTCATAGAGCTGACCCCTATGGAGTTCGATGTATTTCATTTGCTTATCCGGCGGCCCGGACGGGTATTTTCACAAAGGGAGATCTATGAGTTTGTTGCCCCTGATTCGTTTGACAGCAGTTGGACGGGAATCTCCAGCATCATTTACAAGCTGCGTCATAAACTGAACGCTGACTTTATCCAAACCGTGTATGGGAAAGGCTATAGATTTTTGCCGCCATGAGGATTATAGAAAAGAATGTTGGTAGATAGTACGAAACCATTCATTTATTGGAACTATGCAGAGTAAGGAATAAAAGTGTTATAAATCTGCGGTATGTTGGTGCATACCGCAGATTTTGCTATATCATAAATAGAGATTGGCGAGTTTTATTGAAGAATACAGTAGTTTATGTTACCATAGAGAGGTAAGTTAAGACTAACTTGATGGAGTGATGACAATGGAGAAGGTCAACTTCAATCCGGAATGGTATGGTGTACAGGCAAAAGTACTATCGAGAAGCGAAAGACAGCTGGTTGTGGATTATGGATGTAATGGGCGTGGTATCGTAAAAAATTATAGCTTGTTTGAGGGCATACAACTTTGCTTCCTCGATTTTGAAACGGATGAATCTATGAGGACCCAGAAGTTCAATCCAGATATCCTCCAGATTACTCACTGTCAAACCGGACGCTATGAATGTGAATTTGCCAATCATACTGTGGCATATTTGCCAACGGGCTATTTCAGCGTTGCAACCACAGCGCATTTGCCGACTTCGTTCTCTTTTCCCTTGGGGAAGTATTACGGCGTTAGCCTTGTCATAGATCGTCAGGCGCTTTCGGACGAAATACGCCGGATGATGCGGACAATTCCCATTGACCTTGATAAAATAGGGACAACACTTGGTCTTGAAACACAATGGTATGTCAGTGATACTCCACCGCAATTACGACACTTGTTTTCCGAATTATACACAGCCATTCAAACGGAGCCTGTCGGCTATTTCAAAATTAAGGCCATAGAGCTATTATACCACATGGATCAGTTGACACAGATTAGCGGGTGCGACTCAAAGTATTTTGATAAGAAACAGATTCAAGCAACAAAAGCTATTCGGGAGTATCTTATTTCCCATCTGGATGAAAAAGTTCCCTTGGAACAGTTGGCAAAAGAGGCGCACTTGAATCTGTCGGTGTTCCATCTGGTATTTTCCCACATATATGGGGACACTCCGTATGCCTACCTCAAAAAATACAAAATGAATTTAGCTGCCCAGTGGCTTTCGGAAAACAAGATGAAAATCGGTGATATTGCCTTGGAGCTTGGATATAGCAACGCAAGTAAATTTGCTAAAGCATTTCAATCTGTATATGGAATGCTGCCAAAAGACTACCGAAAAAATCGATAGTCATGTACAGGCGGCGTTTAACAGCGGTAGAGGTGTAGTCTCTACTAATTCATTGGTATCTTTGGGCTATTTTTGCCCGTGACGCATAGATATGGAGTAGCAGCCAATTTCAAAAGTTGATAGAATAAATGT
The DNA here is from genome assembly GCF_024462255.1 of Flavonifractor sp. DFI.6.63. NCBI lineage: Bacteria > Bacillati > Bacillota > Clostridia > Eubacteriales > Oscillospiraceae > Flavonifractor > Flavonifractor sp. DFI.6.63. The sequence goes on from NZ_JANGBE010000002.1 coordinate 41,762, forward strand.
CACGGTTAGCAAGAACTAACTGCGACATTTTCTCTTTTAAGGAGGGTTCATGCTATGTCAAACGCAAAGTCGAAACAGGCAAAACCAAAGACGGGTTTGGCACGATGCATGGAATTGGCTTCTGACAGAAAGGGCCTTGTGTTCTTAGCCGCGGTTCTTTCGTCATTGGCAGCCATTGCTTCGTTTATCCCGTACATAGCGGTCTATTTTATGATCCGCTCAATTATCGGTGTTTTCCCGAACCTTGACCAGTTGGATATGGGGATGGTCATGAATTATGGCTGGCTGGCGCTCGCCGGGATCGTGGCAAATATCCTACTGTATTTTCTGGCTATTTTCAGCTCACACATGGCGGCATTTGGAACGCTGTACGAGTTGAAAGTTCTCTTTGCAGACCATATTACCAAAATCCCACTGGGGTATCACTTAACGATTGGCAGCGGCCGTCTGCGGAAAATCATGGATGAAAACATTGAAAGTGTGGAGGGCTTTATTGCTCACCAGTTTCCTGATTTTGTTGCCTCTATTACCGCCCCTATCGTCATGGTCATCATCCTGTTGGCTGTTGACTGGAGGTTTGGCCTTGCTTCCCTGGTCGGCATCATTCTTGCATTTGTCGCAGAGTTTATTGGCTTTGGCAGCGGTGAAATGAAGGAGAACATGGGCAAGTACCAAAAGGCTTTGGAAGAAATGAATAATGCCTCTGTGGAGTATGTCCGGGGAATGTCGGTAGTAAAGGCGTTCAATCAAACAGCATCTTCGTTCAAAAAACTCAAAGAGGCAATCACCGGCTATACGGAATGGGTCCTCAAGTTCTCTCTGGGCTGGCAGAATTGTATGCCTGCCTTTACCACAATCATCAATAATGTTTACCTGATTCTTGTTCCTGTGGGCATCCTGATTGGGTCCAGAACGGATGATTTTGCCGGATTTGCGATGACCTTTATCTTTTATCTGCTCTTTGTACCAGCAATTTCCGGCGTGCTGAACAAAATCATGTATATTTCAGAGTCGTTCATGCAGATCAACGGGAATGTGGCCAGGATGGACGAGATATTGAACATTCCAGAAATGCCGGAAACGGCTCATCCTAAGAAACCTGCTGGGGACGATGTTGTTTTCAATAATGTCAGCTTTTCCTACACGGGAGATAATTCTGAGAAAGCTCTGGAAAATGTATCTTTCTCGGCAAAGCAGGGACAGATCACAGCCATTGTCGGACCTTCCGGCGGCGGCAAAAGTACGATTGCCAATCTGATTTCCCGCTTTTGGGATGTGTCCTCCGGCAGCATTACCATCGGCGGTATAGATGTGCGCGATATGGCGGAGGATGACCTGATGCACCATGTCAGCTTTGTGTTCCAGGATATTTTCCTGTTCAAGCAGAGCATCTTGGATAATATCCGTATGGGCAATCCTTCGGCCAGCGAGGAACAAGTGATTGCGGCGGCGAAAGCAGCGCAGTGCCACGAGTTCATCTCCAAACTGCCCAACGGGTATCACACGGTGGTCGGCTCCAAAGGCATCCATCTCTCTGGCGGTGAGCGCCAGCGGATTGCTATTGCGCGGGCTATTATCAAGAACTCGCCTATCATCGTGCTGGATGAGGCAACGGCGTTCAGTGACCCGGAGAATGAATACCTGATCCAGAAAGCCTTTGAAAAGCTGATGCAGGGTAAGACAGTTATCATCATCGCACACCGCCTCTCCACGATCCGCAATGCAGATAAGATCATCGTCATGGAGAAAGGGCACTTGGTCGAAGAAGGAAAACATGACGAGCTGGTGGCCGCAAGCGGACGCTATGCACAAATGTGGAACCACTATACAGAAGCGATTGGCTGGAAAATCAGCGGAAAGGCGGTGCAACTATGAGCAGATTACAAAAAGCTCTCTTTTTGTCAGACAAGGGTTACGCAGATCTGAAAAAAGCAATCTTCGCCTGCACATTGACGAACCTGGCTATGCTTCTGCCGTTCTGTGTAACTGTTATGGTCTTCAGTGAAATTTTGACGCCCTTTGTCAGCGGTGACTCCATCCAGTGGAACCATATCTGGATGCTGTGGGGCGCAGGTATTGTTTCAGCCATCCTGGTATTTCTGGCCGCCAAAAACGATTACCGTAAAACCTATATTGCCTCATATAAAGAGTCGAACACGACCCGGCTGCGGATTGCGGAGCACCTTCGGAAACTCCCTATGAATTTCTTTAACACCAAGGATCTTTCTGAACTGACCACGAATATGATGGCGGATTGCAGCAGCATGGAGTCCCTGCTCAGCAGCACGATCCCTCCACTGATTGCAAACGGCATCACGGTGACCCTGACCTGTATCCTGCTGGCCTTCTTTGACTGGCGTCTTGCTCTGTGCGTATTCATCACGGTTCCGATTGCCTTCCTCATTATCTGGCTCAGCCGGAACCATCAAAAGAAGCTGTTTGAAAAGCAGGTTAATGCAAAACTGGCTGCCTCTGACCAGGTACAGGAATACCTGGAAGGTATGAAGATCATCAAGTCCTGCGGGCTGTCCGGCTCTCATTTCAGTGCGTTGGATAAAGCTCTGCTTGCTATGAAAAAGATTGCCATCAAAGTGGAAATGGCTGTCGGCGTGTTTATGTCCAGCGCCAGCATGATTTTGCAGGCAGGTATTGGCATTACAATCTTTGTCGGTGCTATTCTCCTGACCAGTGGACAAATTGAACTGCTGCCTTTGCTCATGTTTCTGCTGATGGTCACGCGGATTTATGGCCCTATTTTGGCAATCCTGGCGAATTTGTCCTCGCTACTGAATTTGAATGTAGTTACAAGTCGTATGCGTACCTTGCTCACCACTCCTGTGATGGACGGTGACGGGAAAATGGTTCCGAACTGCGATATTGAGCTTTCCCATGTGACTTTTGGCTACAATCAGGAAGATGTCATCAAAGATGTTTCCTGCAAAATTCCCCAAGGGAGCGTGACCGCCCTCGTTGGCCCGTCCGGTTCCGGTAAAAGCACGATTTCCAAACTGATTGCCCGGTTTTGGGATGTTCAACAGGGCAAGATCACCGTGGGCGGCAAAGACATCAAGAGTATGGAGCCGGAAAGCCTCATGTCTTATATGTCTTTCGTGTTCCAGGATGTGACCTTGTTCAATGATACGGTTATGAATAATATCCGTCTTGGCAATCCAAACGCAACAGACGATCAGGTAATTGCTGCTGCCAAAGCCGCCTATTGTGATGAATTTGTCCGGGAGATGCCGGATGGGTATCAGACGGTTCTCGGTGAAAACGGCAGCACCCTTTCCGGCGGTGAGCGCCAGCGTATTTCCATCGCCCGCGCATTACTAAAAAATGCGCCCATCATTCTGCTTGACGAGGCCACAGCATCCCTTGACCCAGAGAATGAAGTCCTGGTTCAAAAAGCGATTGCCAAACTGGTAGAAGGCAAGACGGTTATTATGATCGCCCACCGTCTCCGTACAGTTGTGGATGCGGATCAGATCATTGTTCTTGACAATGGACGACTGGTAGAACATGGAACGCACGATGAGTTGATGAAGAAGAATGGGCTGTATTATAAGTTGTTCCATATTCAGCAGGAAAGCCTTGGTTGGGCGGTATAACTTTGGGGGAAAAGCGTTGACTGGACTGGCTGTTCTACAATATGATAATCTGTGTATTGACCCAAACCAGCGTAGGGCCTTTGTGAGCGGGCGAGCGGTGGAGTTGACCACGATGGAATTCAATATCCTATATTATCTGGCCTTACACCCTGGCTGGACCTTTACCCGGGAGCAGCTTTACCGATATGCGATGCCCGATGACTTTGCTTCCGGCCTCGAAAGCGTCACCAGCCGGATCTACAAGATACGGAAGAAATTAAATATCAATGCGATTCAAACGGTATATGGATATGGTTATCGCTTTGAAAAGTAAGGGAACAAGCAAGAAAGCGGCCTTTGTATTATAGCAAGGGCCGTTTTCGATTTGTGCGGATAGGAAAACATCAATAATTCCAACCAAACGGAATAAAGTCGTCTAAACGGAATAGACAGGCAGGGAGGCCCTCGGTAAAATACATCGTGTGAGATGGACGCCCGGCGTCCTATTTTTCACGAAGAAAGTTAGTGCAATCTAACCAAAAAGGAGAGAACATTATGTCTGAACCAGTCAAGGGCCGCGGGATGAGCGGCAAAGATGTCATTACCGTGGGGATTTTCTCCGCCATTTACTTTGTCATCAACTTTGCCTTTATGCTTCTGGGCGGGCTGCACCCGCTGCTTTGGATCTTGATGCCGGGCTTTATCGCTCTGTTTACCGGCATTCCATATCTCATGATGTGCGCCAAGGTGCAGAAGGTGGGCTCCGTCCTGCTGATGGGACTCATCACGGGCCTCATTTACTATGTCACAGGGCAATTCACCGTGGTGATCCTGGTGTCCTTCGTTCTGGCCTGCGGCATGGCTGAAATTACCCGTGTCATCACCCACTACCGGAGCATGGCCGGCAACCTGGTATCCTTTGTGCTGTTCTCTGTGGGCATGGTGGGCTCTCCGCTCCCGATCTGGCTGATGCGGGAGGACTTCCTGCGGCAGATCACAGAACAGGGGATGCCGGCGGACTATGTGAACACTCTGGCGGCCCTTTCCTCCAATGGGATGCTGATCGTTCTGTTCCTGGCTCCTGTTGTTGGAGCGGTCATCGGCGGCATCCTTGCCCGCGCCATGTTCCGCAAGCACTTTGAAAAGGCTGGCCTGGTGTAAGATGGGGAACGGAAAGAAATCGATCTTTGACCCGAGAGCTGGACTGTGGATTCTGATCGCCGCCAATATCATCGCGTTCAGCGACCATACTCTGTGGGTGGAACTGGCGCTGATCGCCCTGCTGCTGGCGTTGATGATCGTCCACAGAAGATTTACAATGGCAGTCAAATGGGCTGTTGGATATTGCGCCCTGCTGGTCTTTCAACAGGTGATCCTGCCGGCGTCGCCTATGATCATCGCCACCAGTTTTACCATCTTTGCCACCTATACCCGCCGGATGTTCCCCTGCCTGATGACCGGATCACTGATGTTGAAATGCACCCCTCTGCGCTACCTGATCGTAGGGCTGCGGCAGTTACATATTCCCCAGAAGCTGATCGTGGCTATTTCCGTGACGCTGCGGTACTTCCCCGCTATCCGGGAGGAAATCGGCCACATCCGGGACGCGATGAAGCTGCGGAATATCCGGGGGTTCAGCCGCTTAGAGTGTACAGTGATGCCCCTCATGGTGTCCGCTACGGAGACGGCGGAGGAGCTCTCCGCGGCGGCCGTGACCCGCGGAATCGAAAATCCAGCCCGAAAGACCAGCGCCGTGTCCCTGCGTCTAATGCCGGCGGACTTGATTGGGATGCTGTTGGTTCTGGCCTTGCTGATAGGCTCATTTGTGGTACAATAAGGGGGAGTGACAATGATAGGCTTGGAACAGGTTTCCTTTGGCTATGGAGAAAAACAGGAAACGCTTTCCCATGTCAGCGCCACTGTTGCCCGCGGAGAGTGCGTCCTGCTGTGCGGGGCCTCCGGCTGCGGAAAGACCACAGTGACGAAGCTGATCAACGGCCTGATCCCGGCTTTTACTCCCGGATGCCGTCTGGAGGGACGGGTGATGGTAAACAGGCTTGCGCCGCGGGAAACACCCATGTATGAACTGGCCCAGCGGGTAGGCTCTGTGTTTCAAAATCCAAAGTCCCAGTTTTTTAATCTGGACACCGACAGCGAACTGGCCTTTGGGCTGGAAAATGAGGGCCGTCCGCCGGAAGAGATCCGCCGCCGTGTAGAGCAGGTCGCGGAAACGCTGCATCTCCAGGAGCTGCGGGGAAAAAACATCTTTTCTCTGTCCGGCGGGCAAAAGCAGCTTCTGGCCTTTGGCTCCGTCTATGCCATGGGCCCCGAAATCTATGTGCTGGACGAGCCGACAGCCAATCTGGACCGGGAGGCCATTGCCCGGCTCCACGACCAGATCGCCGCTTTGAAGCGGCAGGGCTGCACAATCGTGGTGGCGGAGCATCGCCTGTACTTTCTCACCGATCTCATCGACCGGGCGTTTTATCTTCGGAGCGGGGGGCTGGAGCGCGTCTTCACCGGGGAGCAGTTTCGCAGCCTGCCAGACCCGGAGCGGGAGGCCCTGGGGCTGCGTACCCTGACCCCGGCGGTATGCACGCTCCCCGCTGTGGAATCGGCCGGCAGCGAAGAAGGGCTGTCTGTGGAGGGCTTAACCTGCAGCTTTCGCAAAGGAGCTCCCGTGTTCCGGGATCTGTCCTTTTCCGCCCGCCCCGGCGAGGTGGTGGCAATCACCGGACCCAACGGCGTGGGCAAGACCACACTTTCCCGCTGCCTTTGCGGGCTGCTGAAAGAACAAGCGGGACAAATTCTGCTGAACGGAAAGCCTCTGGATCGAAAAGGCCGCCAGCGGTCGGCTTTCTGTGTCATGCAGGATGTAAACCATCAGCTGTTCTCCGACAGCGTGTGGGGAGAGTGCCGGATGTCTGCGCCGGAGGCATCTGACAATCAGATTTCGGAGGTGCTGGACAGCCTCCACCTGCTGTCCTTTCGGGAGCGGCATCCGATGTCCCTCTCCGGGGGACAGAAGCAGAGGCTGGCAGTAGCTACGGCCCTGCTGTCGGAGAAGCCGGTGCTGATTTTTGACGAGCCCACCAGCGGTTTGGACTATGCCCGTATGGTGGAGGTGTCCGGGGTGATCCGCAGTCTGGCAAGGCATGGGCGGATCGTTCTGGTGGTTACCCATGACCAGGAATTCATGCAGAGAGCCTGTGACCGGGTGCTGCGATTGTAAAAGGAGAAATTTCATGCTGGAGCAAGTAATGGCAGACAACGGATTCCCTGTCCCGCTGGTGGAGGGTGGAAACTGCCGGGTCTTTCAGTTTCACAGCGGTACCGGAGAGGGGATCATGACACAATACGATCTGTTCCCCGGCGTATCCCTGATGTATAACGATTTCCATATGGAGAGCTATGATTCCGCGTTCCATACAACGGAGGATCTGCTGTGCATTGATTACTGCCGCCAGGGGCGCATGGAGTACCCTGCCGGCCCGGATGCGTACTCCTATGTGGAGGCAGGCGACCTGAAGCTGGACCGGCGGCTGGAGCACCAGGGCCATTTTACCTTCCCCCTTGCCCACTATCACGGGCTCACCGTTGGCTTTGCGCTCCCCCAGGCCGCCCAATCGCTGAAGGAGTGGATACGGGAATTTCCGGTGGATCTGGCCCGGCTCCAGAATAAATTCTGCTCCAGCCGCCATCCCAAGGTGCTCCATGGGGCGCCCTCTATTGATCACATTTTTCAGGAGCTCTACGCGGTGCCGGAGCAGATCAAGCTCCCTTATTTCCGCATCAAGGTGCTGGAATTGCTCCTGTATCTGGACGCGCTGGAGCTGCCAAAGGATGCGGAAAAGCCTTACTTCTATAAATCCCAGGTGGAAAAAGTGAAGGCTATCCATCGGTTATTGACGGGGGAGCTGGAACGCCACTATACGATTGCGGAATTGTCCGAACGGTTTTCTGTCCCGGCTACGGCACTGAAGGAGTGCTTCAAGTCGATTTATGGGCAGCCCATCAACACCTATATGCGTAATTTCCGCATGGACCAGGCCGCGCTTCTGCTCCAGCAGGAGCCTCAAATGGGAGTGGCAGAGATCGCTGGACGGGTAGGTTATGACAGCTCCAGCAAATTTGCCGCCGCATTCAAGGAAGTCAAGGGCAAGACGCCCCTGGAGTACCGGCGGGAAAGCCAATAAATTTTTCCGTCCAAACGGGACCAGACCGGCAGGACGGAGCGGACAGAGCGGTAAGAATCCCTTATAATTGTTGTAGTTAGCGCAAGCAAACTACAACGATTTTTCTTTGAGAGGAGTATTGCACATGAAGGAACGAACTTGGCTCGGTATCCTGCTCTCCTTCGCCGCACCCTGCCGGGGGAAGATGGCCGGGTCTGTGGTACTGGCTATTCTCAGTGTGGCCGGGGGCTTCGTACCGTATCTCGGCATTTATCAGATCATCCGGCTCTTTCTGGAGCGTCAGGCGGACTGGGAGGGCATTGTATTTTGGTGCGGCGTGTGTCTGGCTGGCTATGCCGTCAAGGTGGCGGGATATGCCCTGTCCACCATGCTGGCCCATGTATCCGCCTACACGATTTTGGAGGGCCTGCGCCTTCAGGTTGCGGACCGGCTGATGGGGGCGCCTCTGGGCGAGGTGGAAAGCCGGCCCATTGGCTCCATGAAAAGCACCATCGTGGACCGTATTGAAGATGTGGAGCCGCCTCTGGCTCACATGATCCCGGAACTCAGTTCCAATCTTCTGCTGCCTCTGGTCGTGGTCATCGCCATGTTCGCCATCGACTGGCGGATGGGCCTTGCCCTGCTGGTGACCATCCCGGTGGCGCTCATCCCCATGACCTTCGGGATGCGGACCTATAACAAGAATTACGCCGCCTACATGGAGGCCAACGCCCATGTGAACAGCGTGATCGTGGAATATGTAGAGGGCATTCAGGTGGTGAAAGCGTTCAGCCAGGGGGAGCGGTCCTATCAGAAATTTGCCCAAGCGGTGGCCTCCTTCCGGGATTTCACCATGGGATGGTTCCGCTGCACCTGGGCCTCCATGAATCTGTGCCTGTCCATTCTGCCGACCACCCTGCTGGGGACCCTGCCGGCGGGCGTCGCGCTCTATCAGGTGGGGATACTGGACCCGGCCCAAGTGACGCTCTGCCTGATGCTGGCCCTGGGAATCGTGTCCCCCCTGATGAGCGCCACCGCCTTCATCAACTCCATGAAAAGTATGCAGTTTGCAGTAAAGGACACCCGTGAACTGCTGAATTTGCCCCAGCTTGCGCAAGCGGAGCAGAATGTCCATCTGGAAGGCAGCAGCATCCAGATGCGGGATGTATCTTTTTCCTATGGCGGGACAGAGGGCAAGGAGGTGCTTCGCCATCTGAACTTGACCATCCCACAGGGAAAATTCACCGCCCTGGTGGGGCCGTCGGGCGGCGGAAAGTCTACCATCGCCCGGCTGACCGCCCGGTTTTGGGATGTGACGGGAGGCTCCATCACCCTGGGCGGACAGGACATCCGCAAGCTCCCGCTGAAGCAGCTCTCCCAGTCCATCAGCTTCGTCACCCAGGACAACTTCCTCTTTGACTGTTCTCTGAAAGAGAACATCCGGCTGGGGCGTCCGGGGGCCTCGGACGAGGAAGTGCTGGCGGCTGCTCAGGCGGCCCAGTGCGAAGAATTCATCGACCGGCTGGAGCATGGCTGGGATACGACGGCCGGAGACGCGGGCAAGCAGCTCTCCGGCGGAGAGCGTCAGCGCATCGCCATCGCCCGCGCCATTTTGAAGGACGCCCCCATTGTGATTTTGGACGAGGCGACCGCCTTCACCGATCCCGAGAACGAGGACAAGATTCAACGCTCCATTATGGCGCTTTCCAGGGGGAAAACGCTGCTGGTCATCGCCCACCGGCTCTCCACCATCCAGAACGCGGATCAGATCGTGGTGCTGGAGAAGGGGAGCGTTGCAGACTGTGGCACACAGGAAGAACTGCTGGGCCGCTGCCCGCTGTATCAGACCCTTTGGACGGCCCATGTGGGGGCACGAAACTGGGCGGTCACATCCGGCAAAAAGGAGGGGAATTGAGATGTTTCACAGCGTAGGACGCATTATGGGATGGGCAAAGAACTATCGAAAGCGAATGATTCTGGGCTTTGTGTGCTCGTTTTTTGCAACATGGTGTACCGCGGGGCCGGTGATGCTGGCGGCCTGGGCCCTGGGGCGGATGATCGGGAACGCTTGGGGGGAAAATGAGCTTTCCGGCTCTCTCCCATGGCTGTGCTTATCCGGCATCGTCGTTCTGATCCTGCTGCGGTTCTTCTTCACCTATTGGAAAAACCGGCTTCAGGAGAGTATCGGCACGGAACGGGCGGCAGAGCAGCGGATGGAACTGGGAGATGTGCTGAAACGGGTGTCCCTTGGGTACTTTGCCAAAAACAATCTGGGGGACATTTTGGCGGCGCTCACCACGGAACTGAGCACGCTGGAACTCCAGAGTATGAAGATGGTGGACGCGGTGGTAAACGGCTATATTCAGGTAGCCGTGATCCTGCTGTGCGTGGCGATTTTCTGCCCGCCCGCCGCGCTGGTGGCGCTGATCGGCGTGCTGGTGTCCGCCTTTGCCCTGCGGGGGATTGGCCGTCAGAGCGCCCGCACCGCTCCTGTGAGCCACCGGGCTCAGGAGGCATTGTCCGGCGCGGCCGTCGAATACATCCACGGCCTGCCGGTGGTGAAATCCTTTGGGCAGGACGGGGTTTCCGTTCAGCGGTTCCGGGACGCCTGCCGGGACAATAAGGCCATCCGTATCAAAAACGAGTTTGGGTTCGTCCCCTGGAACTGCCTGCATCTGTTCGCTCTGCGGGCGGCATCCGTGGGGCTTGTGCTCGCTGCGGGCCAGCAGGCTTTGGCAGGCGCTTTACCGCTCCCGTATTTCCTGATGATCGCCCTGTTCTCCTTCACCATTTTCGGCAGTGTGGAGGCCATCAATGACGCGGCACACATCCTGTCGGTGACAGATTCGGTGCTGGATCGGCTGGAGGAACTGGAACATACGGATTTCATTGACAAGGGCGGGAAAGAGGTCAGGCCGGAGCAGTTCGATGTGTCCCTCTCCCATGTATCCTTCGGGTATGGGAGCCGCGAGGTGCTCCACGATGTAACCTTTACCGCACCCCAGGGGACCACTACCGCCATTGTGGGGCCGTCTGGCTCCGGCAAGAGCACGATATGCAATCTGGTGGCCCGCTTCTATGACGCGGATCGCGGCTCCGTTTCGGTGGGCGGCCACGATGTGAAAGAATTTACCTGCGAAAGCCTGCTGCGAAATATCTCCATGGTCTTTCAGAATGTGTATCTCTTCCAGGACAGTGTGGAGAACAATATCAAATTCGGCTGCCCCGATGCCACCCATGAGCAGGTGGTGGCTGCCGCAAAAGCTGCCTGCTGCCATGACTTCATCTCGGCCCTGCCGAACGGCTATGATACCGTGATTGGAGAGGGCGGCTCCACCCTTTCCGGAGGAGAGAAGCAGCGCATTTCCATTGCCCGGGCCATTTTGAAAGACGCCCCTATCGTCATCCTTGATGAAGCGACCGCCAGCGTAGACCCGGAGAATGAACACCTGATCCAACAGGCTCTGTCCGCTTTGACAAAGGGGAAAACCATCCTCACCATCGCCCACCGGCTGGCTACCATCCAGCACGCGGATCAGATTCTGGTGGTGGAGGATGGCCGTATCGCCCAGCGGGGTACCCATGCGGAACTGATGGCCCAGGGCGGCTTGTACAGGAGATTCATTGAGATTCGGGAACAGGCCGAGGGCTGGAGATTGGCGTGAAGAAAAGAGTGAAACGACAACACGGCACATCACTTCATGCCTCCGGCGAAGACTATCTGGAGGCCGTATTGGTACTTCAAAAAGAAAAAAGAATGGTGCGCTCCGTAGATGTAGCACGACATCTTGGGGTTTCCAAGCCTAGCGTAAGTCATGCAGTGGCTATCTTGAAGGAGGGCGGTTTCCTCACCATGGACGGGGACTTCTTCCTCCGTCTGACAGATGTGGGCCGGGAGGTAGCCGAGCAGACCTACGAAAAACACTGCTTCTTTACCCGCTTGTTGACGGAAGCAGGTGTCGATCCAAAAACAGCGGAACGGGATGCCTGCCGCATGGAGCATGTGATTAGCGAGAATAGCTTTCGGCATCTAAAGCAAAGTATGGACAAAAAGAAATAGTCGCGGGAGGTGAAGCTGTTGACGGGGGTAGCTGTACTGCAATATGGGAATTTGCGTATTGACCCCAATGAACGCAGGGTCTATATAAATGAACAAGTTGTGGAGTTGACCACAATGGAGTTCAATATCTTATACTGTCTGGCCTTACATCCTGGCTGGACCTTTACCCGGGAACAGCTTTACCGATATGCGATGTCCGATGATTTTGCCTCTGGCCCTGAAAGCGTTACCAGCAGGATCTACAAGATACGGAAAAAACTAAATATCAATGCGATTCAAACTGTGCATGGGTATGGTTATCGCTTTGAAAAGTAAAAAAGGGGTTGGTGCATCAAATCGTAGGTGTACCACCCCTTTTTATAGTACTTGCATATAAGGAAAGCGTTGCCGAAAGAGTTCTCGCTATTGACGAATAAATCAATTTGTGCTATATTAAAACCGTTAGATTGAAACCAACGGTTTTGAACTTTGGGGGTGACACATGGCAAAGCGTGTAGCAGGAGTAACAGAAAAGTTGGTGGAAGCAGCCAAGCAGGAGTTCCTAAAAAACGGATATGAGCGGGCTTCCTTACAGACGATTGCAGAAAAGGCTGGCTCCAGCAAAGGGGCGATCTACATCCGCTATCCGGACAAAGAGAGCCTGTACCGTTCCCTTGTACAGCCTGCCATGGATGATTTTTGTGGTCTGATTCAATCAACCTTAGAGCAGTTTAACCAGTTGCCCGGAGTCGAACAGACCAGTCAAATGTATTCCTTCTCCGACCACGGTTTTTGGGCCTCTGTGGACTATATCTACGATCATTTCGATGAGTTCAAGCTGCTTTTAACCAGTGGAGAGAACAGTACATATCAGGAATTCCTCCATCGGATCGTGGAACTGGACAACCAATGCACCATGCGCTATATTCAAGCATCCGGGAACGACGCAATCTCCAGCGGGCGCCTTACACCGGAGCTGGGCCATCTGCTGTCCAGCGCCTTTTATACCGGGATGTTCGAGGTAGTCATCCATGATATGCCAAAGGATCAGGCAGTCGAGCATATCCAAAGGATGCGGCGTTTTTACACCGCCGGCTGGAAAACCATCTTCTTCGGAGATGGAGGTGAAAACCATTGAGCGGGTGGATTGACCGAAGCGGCTGGATTCACTGCCCTACCTGCGGCAACAAGACCCGCACCAAGGTGAATCCAGACACCGTTCTAAAGCGTTTTCCGCTTTTCTGTCCCAAATGCGGAAAGGAACACATCGTTGATGTGCAGGGACAAAACATCATATTGTCAGAGCCAGACGCAAAGACGCAGAGCCGATGATTTACAGGATAATCCTGTGGGTTGTCGGCCTTTTTCTTTGTTGATTGGTTAGAAGTCGCTAACTTGTAGGAGGGATACGATGCAGAAACAAAGGAAGCCATTTAGTTTGATGGCATTTATCAGACCGCACCGAGCGGGTTTTATTACCTCCACTGTTCTTGCTGTTCTCAGCGTGACCAGCGGGATGATACCATACTTTGCTGTGGCAAGAATGGTCAACCTGCTTATTTCTGGTGAAAAGAACTTTTCGATTTATCTGACCTGGGGAGCAGTTGCCCTGATTGCCTATCTGCTCAAGTCTGTTCTTCACGGCATCTCCACCCGGTGCTCCCATGAGGCCACTTTCTATGTGCTGTCGGAGCTGCGACGAGCCGTGGCGGATAAGCTGACCCGCGTTTCCATGGGCTATCTGACCGATACGCCATCGGGCCGCCTGAAAACAACTATGGTGGAGCGTGTGGAGCAAATGGAGGTCCCGCTGGCCCACATCATTCCGGAAATGACCTCTAACCTGCTGGTTCCTATCGCCATTGTGGTCTACCTCTTTCTCTTGGACTGGCGCATGGCGTTGGTGTCGCTTATCACAATTCCCATCGGGATGCTCTGTTACATGGCTCAGATGAAAGAGTACCCGAAAAAGTATGGTGCGGTCGTTCAAGCCAGTAAGCACATGAGTGCCACCACAGTAGAGTACATAGGCGGCATTGAAGTCATCAAGGCGTTCAATCAGAGTGCGGCTTCCTATGGAAAGTTCACGCAGGCCGTACGGCAGAGCGCGGACCTCATGCTGGACTGGATGAAGTCCACGCAGGGCTACTCCGCCCTGATGATGACCATTTGGCCCGCTGTGCTGATTGGTGTGCTGCCTATTGGATGTGTCTTTTATAGGAATGGCAGTCTGACCGCCCCGGACTTTATCACCATTGCAATCCTGTCCCTCGGTATTGTAGGCCCATTGGTAGCAGCGATCTTTTTGACCGATGATTTCTCCAAAATTGCGACCATCACTGGGGAAATCGGCGCTGTGCTGTCCGAGCCGGATCTGGAGCGGCCTGCGCAGAGAAAAGAGTTGCATGGGCTGGACATTGACCTGCGGGATGTGACATTCGCTTACAAAGATAAGCAGGTTTTGAACGGCGTCACGCTGAATATCCGGCAAGGCACGACCACCGCGCTGGTGGGTCCGTCCGGCTCCGGTAAATCGACCATCGTCAAGCTCATCGCCTCCTATTGGGACGCAGGTGGCGGGAGCATCACCATCGGCGGAGAGGATGTGAAAAAACTGCCGCCGGAGCAGGTAATGGACCTCATCGGATATGTCTCCCAAGACAACTTTCTGTTCAATATCTCCGTTCGGGAAAACATCCGCATGGGACGGCCGGAGGCCACCGACGATGAAGTGGAGGCTGTGGCGAAGGCATCCGGCTGTCATGAATTCATCATGGGCCTGGACCACGGGTATGACACTGTGGTGGGCGGCGCAGGCGGACACCTCTCCGGCGGGGAGCGCCAGCGGGTCGCTATTGCGCGGGCCATGATGAAAAACGCCCCGATTGTGATTTTGGATGAGGCGACTTCCTACACGGACCCCGAGAACGAGGCGGTGCTTCAGGACGCCATCGGCAGGCTGACCCGTGGAAAGACGCTCATCGTCATCGCCCACCGCCTGAGCACCATCACTGATGCAGACCAAATCGCCGTGGTGGAACAGGGAAAAATCCTGGACGCGGGAACGCATGACGAACTGCTGAAGCGGTGTCCCCTCTACGCGCAGATGTGGGCGGCCCACACGCAGGCGAAAGATGCGGACATGAGAAAAGGAGGTGGCAAGCATGTTTGACGCATATAAACGGTTTTTCCGCTTTGCCGGGGAGCAGAAAGGTACCTGGTATAAGGGAATGGCCTTTGAACTGCTGCGGAGCATTTTTGAGGCTTTGCAGTTTGTGGCGCTGCTGGTCGTGCTCCGCGCCCTGGTAGAGCAGAACATGACCGGGGCCACCCCATGGATGGCCTTTGGGATCATGGCGGTCAGCGTGGCCGGAGCCGCCCTGTGCTGGTATCTGGCCCACAACAGCGAGGGGCACGCCAATTACCGGATGTGCGCGGAAAAGCGCATCCATATCGGGGAGCGCATGAAGTATATGCCCATGGGCTACTTCAACGCCCAGAGCCTGGGCAGCCTCACCGCGGCGGCCACCTCCACCATGGAGGACCTGGAGAGTATGTCCTTTGCGGTGATCGCCCGGACGGTGGTGGGCATGATTCGGACCACCATCTTCTCTTTGGCGATCCTGTGCTTTGATTGGCGCATCGGGCTGGTATTCCTGCTTGGTATGCTCCTGTTCCTCTGGGTCAACTCACTTTTGCTGAAGAAATCCAGAGAGTTATCTCCGGGGCGGCTGGCAGCCCAGACAAGGCTGGTGGACGCTGTGCTGGAATACATACAGGGCATGAGCGTGGTGCGCGCTTTCCATGGAGACAAAGCGGCCAATCAGACGCTGAACCGCACGATTGAGGAGACGGAACAGCAGAATTTCAAGCTGGAGCGCAAGCGTATTCCCTACAATGTGTTGGAGCAGATCGTCCTGCGCGTCACGGCGGTGGCGGCGATTCTGCTCTCAATCTGGTTTTTCCTGCAAGGCAGTATGACCCTCTTTACCTGCCTGATGGTGGTGGTTTCCGCTTTCCTGGTATATAGCGAGCTGGAGTCTGCCGGGGAGATGTTCTTTATGCTGCCCATGATCGACGCCTCCATCGACCGGGTGGAGGAAATCGACCGCGCTCCACGGATGGACGAGGGCGGCTCGGTACAGACGCCGAAACACTGCGGTATTTCCTTCGAGCATGTGGACTTTTCCTATGGAGAGCGAAAAATCATCCGCGATGTCAGCTTTACCATACCGGAAGGGACAACCACTGCCATCGTGGGGCCCTCCGGCTCCGGCAAGACCACCCTCACCAGTCTTATGGCAAGGTTTTGGGATGTGGACAGCGGCGCGGTCAAGCTGGGCGGCATTGATGTGAAGGACTATGCGCTGGATAGTTTGATGCGCAATTTCAGCATGGTCTTTCAGCGCGTGTACCTGTTCAACGACAGCATTGAGAACAACATCAAGTTCGGTAAGCCGGACGCCACCCATGAGGAGGTGGTGGCCGCAGCAAAGGCGGCCCGGTGCCATGAGTTCATCACTGCCCTGCCGGACGGCTACGATACTATCATCGGTGAGAGCGGCGCCACGATCTCCGGAGGGGAACGCCAGCGGCTCTCCATCGCACGGGCCATGCTCAAGGACGCGCCGATCATCATTTTGGACGAAGCCACGGCCAATGTTGACCCCGAGAACGAGGCGGAGCTGCAGGAGGCGGTCAAGGCCCTGACCGCCGGGAAAACTCTGGTTATGATCGCACACCGGATGAAAACCGTCCAGGAGGCAGATCAGATTCTGGTAGTGGATCAAGGGCGGATTGTGCAGCGGGGCCGCCATGCGGAACTGATGCAGCAGGGCGGTATCTATGCGGATTTTGTCTGCTCCCGGAGATCCGCAGAATCGTGGCGTATTGCGGAGCGGAAAAGTAACGAGGTTAAAGCGGAGGTATGAGCAAGAAACTATTGGCCCGGATCGGCCTGCTGGTGATTGTCCTGTTCGGCGTCACGATCCTGACTTTCTTTTATACCAACCTATCCCCGGTAGACGCGGCCGAGGCGCTGGCAGTGCGCCGTTACAACCGTCCCACCCCGCAGCAGGTTGAACTGGTGCGGGGAGAACTTGGGCTCGATCAGCCGATTCTCCAGCAGTACGGCTCCTGGCTGTGGAACGCTCTGCATGGGGATTTCGGAAACTCCTATAACACCGGGCGGCCGATTGTGGAAGAACTGTCGTCTTCCATCCGGCCCACCCTGATTATGGCTGCCATGGCGCTCCTGTTTGCCACTCTGCTCAGTATTCCGCTGGGGGTGCTGTCCGCCAGCAGAAAAGGCGGCTTGGCGGATCGGAGCATCTACCTGTTCGGCATCATCTGTATGTCTCTGCCGAATTATTGGATCGGCTTCATGCTCCTGCTTGCCTTCGCGGTTTATATCCCTATTTTCAGCATTATGGGAGCGGATAGCCTGAAGGATTTCATTCTTCCGGCCCTGGCGCTGGCTATTCCTATGGCCGCCGGCAACATCCGTGTGTTTCGATCCTCACTTCTGGATGGGTACAACAGCGATTTTGTCCTGTATGCCAGGGCCCGGGGCGTATCGGAGTGGAAAATCGCCAATCTGGTGAGCCGGTTTGCGCTGCCGCCGCTGATCACCATGCTGGCGCAGAGCTTCGGCTTTATGATTGCAGGCAGCGCCATGGTGGAAAGCGTGTTCTCCATCCCGGGGCTGGGGTCCATGCTGGTCACTGCGTTGGGAGCCAGAGATACCATTACCATCAATGCGTGTGTACTGCTCACCGCCGTCATTTTCGTCCTGGTCAATTTTATCGCGGACTGCGTGAACGCGCTTCTAAACCCGCAGAGCCAGAAGGGAGGCGGCCTATGATCCGCAAAATCATGCACCGCCCGCAGGCCGTCCTCGGTCTTGCCATGATGCTTCTCGTGTTTCTTGTGATGCTGCTGGCCCCGGTCTTTGCGCCCAATGATCCGATGCAGCTGAATGTGGCTCATAGCTTCGCCCAGCCGGACGCACAGTATCCCCTTGGAACGGATGAGCTTGGACGCTGCATCCTCTCCCGCCTGATCTACGGGGCCAGGGCTTCTCTGAGTATCGCGCTGCCCACACTGCTGTTGCTGGCGGTTATCAGCACCGTGGTGGCTACCCTGTGCGCCTACATCGGCGGGGCACTGGACCGCATATTTGAAGTGGTCTCCAATATTTTTATGGCCTTTCCCCCGTTCCTCGTTGCCATCACCCTGGTGGGGCTCTTTGAGTCAAAAGCGGCCAGCATCGTCCTGTCTATCGTAATCGCCATGTGGGTCTGGAACGCGAGGGTGGTCCGCACCCATGTGCTTCGGGAGCGGAATCAGCCCTATGTGATCACCTGCCGGATGTCCGGCTGTTCGGAGTTGCGCATTGTGTTCCGGCATATCATCCCCAATATTCTGCCGCATCTTCTGGTTTTGTACAGTACAGGGCTGTCCTCCATCATCATTATGATCTCCAGTTATGCCTTTCTCGGCTTAGGGCTGGAAACAGGGACGGCGGAATGGGGCGCCATGTTTGTAAATGCCAATAAGCTGATGTTCAGCCATCCGCAGTTCCTGGTCTATCCTGGGCTCTGCATTCTGTTTGCCGCGGCAGGGTTTAACCTGTTCGGGGAGGCCCTGCGGGACATCTGCGCACCGAGGGAGGGATAGCTATGCTGACAGTTACCAATCTATCCATCCGTACAAAGCAGACAAAGGAAACCCTTGTGCACTCCGTCAGCTTCTCCGTAAAAAGCGGAGAGGCCCTTGGCCTGATTGGGGAGAGCGGCAGCGGAAAGAGCATGACCAGCAAGTGCATTATGCGGCTGTTGAATCCACGGCTTTTTGACCTGCACGGAAGCGTGAAATGGAACGGGAAAGAAATGCTTGCGGTGAAGCTGAATGAGTTGGACGGCTATCGGGGCAAGCAGATCAGTATGATCCCGCAAAATCCCATGACCGCCTTTGCGCCCATGCTCAAGCTGGGAAAACAGATGGAACTGGGCTTTTCGCTGAAAGGACGCAGGGAACGGACGCAGTTTCGGGGGCGGCTGGTAGCCGCGCTTGCGGATGTCAATTTGCCCGATGCGGAAAAAATTATCAACAGCTATCCCCATGAATTGTCCGGCGGCACGCTGCAGCGCGTGATGATTGCCCTGACGATTCTGCAGCGTCCGGAACTGATCATTGCAGACGAAATTACCACCGCTGTTGACGCGGCCAGCGAATACCTCATTCTGAATGAATTGGAGAAGCTGAGGCGGGCCGGCGTCTCCATGATTGTGGTGACCCATGACTTTGGCGTGGCGGCGAGACTGTGCGACCGCGTAGCCGTTATGAAAGCCGGCGGGATCATCGAGGAAGGAAAAACGCGGGAGGTATTTTCTGCCCCACAGCACGAATATACCAGGCAGCTTGTGCAGGCAAGCGTACTCTTTCAGGAGGGACTATGCTGAAAGCGGAACATATCACAAAACAATATCAGATCCCAGGCGGCGGGCATACCGTGTTCGATGCGGTTTCGGATGTCTCCATAGAGCTTGGAGATGGAGGCGTGGCCGCCATCGTGGGAGAGAGCGGGAGCGGCAAGAGCACTTTAGCCAGAGTGCTGTCCTATGTGGAGCGGCCGGACGGTGGGCGGGTGTTTCTGGATGGTCTGGAGGTGTCCGCCTGCAGAAGAAAGGGACTCCACGCTGTAAGAGGTAAGGTCCAGCTTGTGATGCAGAACGCTTTGGGGTCTTTAGACCCTCACCAGAGCGTGGGGTCTATTCTGGAGGAGCCCCTGCATCTGCTGTTCCACATGGGGGCGGAGGAACGAAAACAGCGGTGTCTTGAACTGCTGGACATGGCCCGGCTGGAACGGGACACACTCCGCCGCCGGCCGGATGAACTCTCCGGTGGACAGCAAAAACGGCTGTGTATTGCCCGCGCTCTGGCCGCCCAGCCCCAACACATTATCTTTGACGAGTCCTTCAGCGGATTGGATGTCACGCTGAAAAAGCAGGTGCTGGATTTTCTGAAGGAGCTTCAATCGGAACTTCAGATCAGTTTTCTGGTGATTACCCACGATCTGGACACCGCCATGTATATGGCTGGCACGATCCATGTCATGCGCAGGGGCAAAATTATCGAAACGCTTGAGCACCCCAGGAGCTTCTCTGATTTTCAGGAGCCCTATTCACAAGAGCTTGTAAAGGCAGTCCGCTCCAAGCGGAGGGCCTTGCAATAAATCAAAAAAGGAGAATAACAGCATGAAAAAGTTCTTGTCCCTTCTGCTGACCGGCGTTATGAGCGCCATGCTTCTTGCCGGCTGCGGAAACACCGCAAATGATCCAGGCCCTGCTTCTTCCTCAACACCGCCTGCCGTCGAGGAGGAACGGTCCATCACCATTGCGCAAAGCGCCAATTTCTCCATGGGATTTGCCCCCGGCGTGCAGTCCTATGAGGCCACCTATTACATGAACAATTTTTATGAGGGACTGGTCGAATACCGGGACGGTGAGTACCTGCCCTGCCTGGCGACAGACTGGGCTGCCTCGGATGACGGCCTCACCTATACTTTCCATCTGCGGGACGATGTGCAGTTCAATGACGGCACCGCCTTCAATGCTGAGGCGGTCAAGCTCTATTTCGACAATATGAAGCCGGTAATTGGCACCAGTGCCAATTATGGTCAGCTTGACATGCTGACCACTGAAATCACAGTGGATGACGAGTACACTGTCTCCTTCCACCTGAGCCGGCCTTATTACAATGTCCTGAACGATCTTTCCATGGTGATGCCCCGCGGTATCCTTTCCGCAGCAGCATTCAATGAGGACGGCTCTCTGAATACCGAATACCTGATGACCCACACTCCAGGCACCGGCCCGTATATGTTTGAGAGCGTGAATGAAACCGCAACGGAATACACCTTTGTGAAAAACCCGAACTATTGGGGCGAGGAGCCGGATGTAGACCGCTTTACCGTAAAGGTGATTCCAGAGTCCAAGGTTGCCGCCATGCGGGCCGGCGAGGTTGACTTCATCATGGGGTCTGATACGCTGGACGCCAATTCCTATCTGGAGCTGTCTCAAGTGGAGGGAATCACCGGCGTGATCTCTGACTTTAACTTTGTGACGGAATTTATCGCGCTGAACGATGAGGTGGCGCCGCTGGATGATCTGAATGTCCGCACAGCCATCCAGATGGCGATTGACAAGGAATCTATCGCGCAGAATATTTACTCCGGTCTGCGTACAAAGGCGGATTCGGTGATGCCTGCGGATATGCCCTACTGCACCGCCACGGTGTCCACCCCGGACTACGACATGGATGGGGCGATTGCCTTGCTGGAGGACTCCGGCTGGGTCGATTCCAATGGGGACGGCATCCGGGAGAAGGCCGGAACGGCGCTTTCCTTTACGATCACCTACCCCTCTACGGGCGTTTATGACAACATGGTGCTCTTTTTCCAGAGTTCTATGGCCGAACTGGGAATTGAGATCAAGACCAATCCCATCGACCTGATGGCCTTCATGCAGCAGGTGTTCATGGAGGACAACTACGAGATGACCGCCTACATGAGCTACTGGTTCCCTTATGACCCATACACCTTCGTGGCAAATATGTATCCGTCTACTGACTATGCTGACCCCAGCGGTATCTACTCTACCGATCCGCAGGTCGCAAAGGCCTTGGCTACCATGAGCGACGAGGAAGCCAAGGAATTGATTGGCGGGCTTTACAATACAGACGATCCCGCGGTCGTTCAGGAGATCTATACTGCGGCGCTGGACTCCGCCAATGAGAGCAGTGTGGTGATTCCGCTCAATTACAGAAACGAATATGCCGTATTTAACAACGAAGTAATTGAATCTTATACTTTCAACAGTATTCCAAACCATGTGGATGTTGCGGCGATCCATCTGAAATAAGGGAGGTATCCCAATGAAACTCCATGCGTCGGGCGAGGACTATCTGGAGGCCGTACTGTTGCTCCAGAGAAAGAAAGGCATGGTGCGCTCCGTGGATGTGGCCCGACACATGGGAGTATCTAAACCCAGTGTGTGTCATGCGGTAGCAACCTTGAAAGAGGGTAGCAACCTTGAAAGAGGGCGGCTTTCTCACCATGGACGGGGATTTCTTCCTTCGTCTGACCGATGTGGGCCGGGAGGTAGCCGAGCAGACCTACGAGAAACACTGCTTCTTTACCCACTTGTTGACGGAGGCAGGTGTCGATCCCAAAACAGCGGAACAGGAGGCCTGCCGCATGGAGCATGTGATCAGCGAGAATAGCTTTCGGCATCTAAAGCAAAGTATGGACAAAAAGAAATAGTCGCGGGAGGTGAAGCTGTTGATGGGGGTAGCTGTACTGCAATATGGGAATTTGCGTATTGACCCAAACCAACGCAGGGTCTATGTAAATGAACAAGTTGTGGAGTTGACCACAATGGAGTTCAACATTTTATATTATCTGGCTTTACACCCCGGCTGGACCTTTACCCGGGAGCAGCTTTACCGATATGCGATGCCTGATGATTTTGCCTCTGGCCTCGAAAGCGTCACCAGCCGGATCTACAAGATACGGAAAAAACTAAATATCAATGCGATTCAAACGGTACACGGATACGGTTATCGCTTTGAGAAGTAAGAGACACTGGTGATTGTAATAGCATATACTTAATAAAAACGCAGCTGCCAACCAAGGCAGCTGCGTTTTTTGTTTAATGAATAGAATACACCGACCCGCATACGGTTCAGCCGTTATAATTGTGGCTTGACAAATACAATCGTTTGATTTAAGATAATATCGTTATTGAATAATATGATTATCGAAAAGAGGTGAACGAAATGCGTCCTGTAAACGAAAAACTGCGGAAGGATCTGCTGGAAGCCGGGAAGCGCGAGTTTATGGAGAACGGCTTCCGGGGGGCATCCTTAAAAAGTATAGCAGCATCTCTTGGAGTAACAACTGGAGCGATTTACCGCTACTATACGGACAAGGAGGCACTGTTTGACGGATTGGTGAGAGAGCCAGCCCAAGAGCTGGTAGAGCGTTATCGGACCCTTCAGCAGACCTTTGCCGGCAGGAGTTTGGAGGAGCAGCTTCAAAAGCTCCCGGAGGTGCCGGACAAGGAAGCCTCCTGGATGATGGACTTTCTCTACGACCACTTTGACGCATTCAAGCTCATCGCCTGCTGTTCCTCCGGGACAAAGTACGAGCATTACCTGGATACCCTGGCGGAAATTGAGGATCACTCTGGACGGCTTCTGGTGGATCGAATGGTGGAAGCTGGCTATCCCATTCGCCGTCTGGATGATGAGCTGATCCACATCATGTCCACCGCACTCTTCAACGGCATGTTTGAAACAATCCGCCATGATATGCCACGGGAAAAAGCGATGGTTTATATGGATGACCTGCGGAATTTTTACTCCGCGGGCTGGTTCCGTCTCCTTGGAATACCCTTTGAATAAAGGGTTTTCCTTTTGATTTTAAGTTAGCACTTACTAACTATAAGAAAGAGGTTTTAAGCTATGGATAACAAGAAAGCGCCCTCACCCTTTGCTGTGCTGTGGGGTTGGGCAAGTGGTGAGCACGGCGGATTTTATGCTTCGGTATCCCTGGCGGTGCTGGGGGTGGCCTGCGGTATGGTGCCATACTTCTGCGTGGCTGCCATGATCGGGCTGCTGCTGGAAGGAGGCGGCCTTGCGGAGTGCCTGCCCTGGTGCGGTCTGGCCCTGGCAGGCTATGCGGGAAAGGCGCTGTTTTCCACATGGTCTACCAGCCTGTCCCACACGGCCACCTATCACACGCTGCGGCGTGTGCGGCAAAATCTGCTCTCCAAACTGAGCCGGGTGCCCATGGGGACGATCCTAGACACGCCCTCCGGCCAGTACAAGACCACCATTGTTGACCGGGTGGAAGGGATGGAGCCCACTCTGGCCCATCTGCTGCCGGAGATGACCTCCAATTTGCTGGTGCCGGTGAGCATCGCGGTCTATATCTTCGTCCTGGATTGGCGAATGGGGCTCGCCTCCCTGGTGACCACGGTGATCGGGTTCGCAGTAGCCTCCCAGAGCGGCAGGACCTACGCCGCCCGCTGGCAGGGCGCCGTGGAGGTGGGCCGCCGCATGGCAAATGCCATCGTGGAGTATGTGGGAGGCATCCAGGTGGTCAAGGCGTTCAGCCAGTCCGCCGGGTCTTATAAGCGGTACTCCGATGCCGTGACCGAGAACGCCCAATACTATGTGGACTGGATGGCGGACAATCAGAAGTATATGGCGGTCATGCAGGCGGTCATCCCCTCGGTGCTGCTGCCCGTCCTGCCGGTGGGACTGCTGATGTGGGGCAGCGGAAGCCTGAGCATCGCCGTATTCCTCACCATCGTCGTGCTGTCCCTGGGGCTTACCGGTCCTCTGGTATCAGCCATGACCTTTGTGGACGAATTGGCGGTGGTGGGTACCAATGTGGGTGAGATTTCCGCCATTCTGGAGGCTCCGGAGCTGGAGCGCCCCGCGGCAGAGACGAAGCTGAATGGGCTGGGTATCCGGCTGGATCATGTGTCCTTTGCCTACAAGCAGGAGGACGGTGAAGTGCTCCACGATGTAAGTCTGGACATCCAGCCGGGGACGGTCACCGCTCTGGTGGGCCCTTCCGGCTCCGGCAAGAGCACCATCGCCAAGCTCATCGCCGGTTTCTGGGATGTGACGGGCGGCTCTGTCGCCTTGGGCGGTGTGGATCTGCGGAAGATCCCGCTGGAGCAGCTCAACCGCCAGATTGCCTATGTATCTCAGGACAACTACCTCTTTGACCGCACGGTGCGGGACAACATCCGCATGGGCCGCCTGAACGCCACCGATGCGGAAGTCGAGGCGGTAGCCAAGGCTGCCGGGTGCGATGATTTCATCCGCCAACTGGATCAGGGCTACGACACCATCTGCGGCGGGGGCGGCGGCCACCTTTCCGGCGGCGAAAAGCAGCGCATTTCCATTGCCCGCGCCATGCTGAAGGATGCCCCTATCGTCATTCTCGACGAGGCCACCGCCAGCATCGACCCGGAGAATGAGGCGGTCATTCAGCAGGCTATCTCCCGGCTGACGGAGGGCAAGACGCTGATCGTCATTGCCCACCGGCTGGGCACGGTGGCCGGAGCGGACAACATTGTTGTGGTGGAAGGCGGCCGGATCGCCGCCCAGGGGAAGCAGGAGGAGCTGCTGGCCTCCTGCCCGCTGTACCGGCAAATGTGGCAGTCCTATCTGGGCGTCCGGGACGGAGAGGAGGAATAAGAGATGTTCAGCGTACTTCGGAAAATTTCCGCCTTTGCGGGCAGCCGCAGAGGTCTTTTGAAAAAATCCATGCTCGTGGCTTTCCTGGGGGCTGTGTTCACCGCGTTCCAGTTCTGGGCCCTGATGCTAACCTTGGAGATCC
Organism: Flavonifractor sp. DFI.6.63; assembly: GCF_024462255.1. NCBI lineage: Bacteria > Bacillati > Bacillota > Clostridia > Eubacteriales > Oscillospiraceae > Flavonifractor > Flavonifractor sp. DFI.6.63. The sequence continues at coordinate 66,983 of NZ_JANGBE010000002.1, forward strand.
TGGTGGCCGGCGCGAGCTTGAGCATATGGCCGGTGATCGGCGTCATGCTGGTCTCTGTGGCGGGACGGACCGCCTGCTCCTACTGGTCCACCAATGCGGAGACAGAGACGGGCTACTTCATGGTGGCGGAAAAACGGGTCCATATCGGAGACCGGCTGCGCTACATCCCCATGGGCTACTTCAATGACAACTCCTTGGGCAACATTACCGCCGTAGTCACCACCACACTGGGAGATGTGGAGAATAACGCCGCCCGCTGCCTGGTCAGCGTCATCGGCGGGTTCCTCAACACTCTGGCCATGAGTCTGGCAATCCTGCTTGTAGACTGGCGGCTCGGCCTGCTGGCTATCGGGGGGATTCTTGCCTATCTGCTGGTTGCGGAACTGAGCCAGCGGTCTCTGCTCAAGACGGGGCCTGCCCGCCAGCACGCCCAGATGAAGCTGGTGGAGGCGGTGCTGGAGTACATCCAGGGCATGAGTGTGGTAAAGGCTTACGGCCTGGATAAGGACAGCGGCCAGGCTGTGCAGAAAACCGTGGATGAAAGCTGTGAAAAGGCCCTGGGGCTGGAACACTCCGTAGCCCCCTGGATGGGCCTGCGGCAGATTACGGTGCGGGTGTTCGCCGTGGCGCTGGCTGTGTGTGCCCTGGTGCTCTATTCCGGCGGGAGCCTGCCTCTGACCCGGTGCCTGCTGATGCTTGTTGCCTCTTTCATGCTTTACGCGGAACTGGAGAGCGCCGGCAATATGGCGGACAATCTCCAGATGCTGGGCGCCTCTATGGATAAGGCCAATTCCATTGATGACACGCCGGTGATGGATATTGACGGGGCGGAACTCCGTCCGGAGGATGCCTCTGTCCGGTTTGAGGATGTTTCTTTCTCCTATGGGGAACGGACCATTCTGGATCATGTGAGCCTTACAGTCCCCGCCGGCAGCACCACCGCCGTGGTAGGTCCCTCCGGCGGCGGCAAAACCACTCTGTGCAATCTTATCGCCCGCTTCTGGGATGTTCAGGGCGGAAGGATTACCGTAGGCGGCCATGATGTGCGGGAGTACAAGCTGGACAGCCTGATGAAGAACATCTCCATGGTGTTTCAGTCGGTGTATCTTTTCAACGATACCGTGGAGAACAACATCAAGTTCGGCCGCCCGGACGCCACCCATGAGCAGGTGGTGGCCGCTGCCAAGGCCGCCTGCTGCCACGATTTTATCACGGCCCTGCCGGATGGCTATGACACCGTATTGGGAGAGGGCGGCGGTTCTCTCTCCGGGGGTGAGAAGCAGCGCATTTCCATCGCCCGGGCCATGCTCAAGGATGCGCCCATCGTAATTCTGGACGAGGCCACGGCCAGCGTAGACCCCGAGAATGAAGCGGAACTCCAGGCCGCGATCTCCTCTCTGACAAAGGGAAAAACCCTGATTCTAATCGCTCACCGGCTGAAAACGGTGCGCAATGCCGACCAGATCCTGGTCCTCAATGGCGGGCACATTGTCCAGCGGGGTACTCATGAGGAACTGATCGCCCAACCTGGCCTGTATGCCGACTTTGTTCATGTTCGGACCCAGGCCAACAGTTGGAAGCTGGAGGCTTGATGCGGCGGCTTATCTGCCTGCCGGACTCCGTTGTATCATGGGCTGGGGAGGGACTTCTATGGAATTGAATTTTGAGGGGATCGCAGTCGGAGCGGCCTCTCTGCTGGTGATTGGAACCTTTCATCCGCTGGTAATCTGGTGTGAATACCACTTTTCTCAAAAGATTTGGCCGCTGTTTCTCCTGTGCGGGCTGATCTGCCTGGGTTTGGCGCTGTTTGCACATGGGCTGCTCTCTATTCTTTTGGGGCTTGTGGGCGTGGCTTTTCTTTGGAGCATCCGGGAACTGAAAGAACAGGCACGGCGGGTAGAGCGGGGATGGTTTCCCAAAAATCCCAAGCGAACTTAACACAGGAGCGCCGAGGAGTTCCAGACTACGGATGACAGTGCCAGGGTTCAGGAGATTTTCGATGAACTGCTGAACTTCGACAACGACAATGTATTGGATCTGCCCCTGCTGTTTGTCAAGGATATGATCGTCTACAACACTGACAAAATCGCAGGCTATGATTTTTCCAGCACGCCCATGTTCTTTGATGTGCGGCTGATCCAGCCGGCGGAGTGATGGACTAGCAGAATATGAGACAAGGAGCCGGCCTACTAAGACCGGCTCCTTGTCAAAGGATGTGTTTCCAAAGGAAAGGGGGCAGATTTGTTTGTCGTTGCACCAGTCCGGCGAGGACTACTTGGAAGCTATATTGATGCTCCAGAAAGAGAAAGGCATGGTGCGCTCCGTGGATGTGGCCCGGCACATGGGGGTGTCTAAACCCAGTGTATGCCACGCAGTAGCAACCTTAAAAAAGGGCGGTTTCCTCACCATAGACGAGGACTTCTTTCTCCGCCTGACTGATGTGGGCCGTGAGGTAGCCGAGCAGACCTATGAGAAACACTGCTTCTTTACCCGCTTGTTGACGGAGGCGGGTGTCGATCCAAAAACAGCGGAACAGGAGGCCTGCTGCATGGAGCATGTGATCAGCGAGAATAGCTTTCGGCATCTAAAGCAAAGTATGGACAAAAAGAAATAGTCGCGGGAGGTGAAGCTGTTGATGGGGGTAGCTGTACTGCAATATGGGAATTTGCGTATTGATCCAAACCAACGCAGGGTCTATGTAAATGAACAAGTTGTGGAGTTAACTACAATGGAGTTCAATATTTTATATTATCTGGCCTTACACCCCGGCTGGACCTTTACCCGGGAGCAGCTTTACCAATATGCAATGTCTGATGACTTTGCTTCCGGCCTCGAAAGCGTCACCAGCCGGATCTACAAGATACGGAAAAAACTAAATATCAATGCGATTCAAACTGTGCATGGGTATGCTTATCGCTTTGAGAAGTAGAAGTAAAAGGGAGCGGCCTTTGTTGATCAATGAAGGTTGTTCCCTTTTGCCGTGTTGAAAATTGGAATTAAAATGGAAAAAGTGAAAACTTAGTCAGAATTTGGTCAGATTTACCGAATACAATGGAGATAAATTCTAACCATATAGGCAATTTTCGAAAACGGGAGGAATGTGTATGAAAACTAAAAATCGAAATAGCAGAGGGAATTTCAAGTTGCGTTAGGCGGTCTTATTCTTAAATGAATGAGGCCGCCTTTTCTTTTAATTCCCGACAAAATTCTACAAAAAATCAAATTACTGAACCTGGATCATTGGCAGACCTGCTGCCCGCTCTAATGGGCAATGCAGGTTCGTGTGCAAAGTGCGGTTCAGATGGCAAGGAGCCAAATGCGCATGGAAAGTTTGAAAACCATGCACATAAAAAGGTTCGTCGCCCATCTGCTTACATTTCGACACACAGTTTACTATCGAATATGGTTCTTCTGCCGCCCTTTTCGGAGGACAGGGCGGGAACATCACAAGACAAGCGACAAGCCTCCTCCTGCGGGCGTCGGAAGTCGTGACGGACTTCTTTATGTGTATCACACAGCCGATTGCTCACCTTTGTGGTGTGTGGTCGGCTGTGTTGTTTTATATAGAACACGAAGACGCCCATTAGTTCGGTGCCGATCCCCTCCAAATGTTCAAGATTCCCAAAAATTCTTGAACGATTTGGAGGACAAGACCATGCGGTATCGAAATAATGGACAAATAGAGGAAGAACTGCAAATCAGATTTACAGGTTACTTAATCCAGGCAGTAAAACGCACACGGCGCGATTACCTGAACACACTCAACCAATACAGCAACAGTGAAATACTGACCGATACAACCTATACCACAGGACAGACTTTGGAACAAGAGGTTACAGAGCACCTTCCTCTATGGGATGTGATCGAAAGTAATGCGCTCTTCTATGCACTCAAGCGGTTGAATGAACGCGAGCGGTATGTGTTCCTGTCGCATGTTTTGGACAACTGCCCTTTTGACTTGATTGGTGTAAGACTGGGCCTGACTTATAAAGGCGCAGCTGCAGTCTATTACCGTGCTGTTCAAAAGTTGAGAAAAAGTATTGAGGGGGTGGAAAAACATGATATTTGAACAACTGTTGTTTCGGGCAAAAGAAGGTGATCTGGAGTCAATTACCGATATTTTGAATATGTATCGGCCCTTACTGCTCAAATATTCTGTAATTGACGGCCGGCTGGATGAGGATCTATACCAGGAGCAGTGCATTACATTGATGCGAGCCATCAAACTGTTCCGAATTTGAATTTATGAGAAAGGCTCCGAGACCTTTTGATCTCGGGGCCTTTCCCGTGAGTTCAAACAAAATGTTCCCAAGCGAAAAAATAAGCGCACAGCAGTAGTTGGATGCTGCTGTGCGCTTATTCCGATATAACCTATGGGCCTCACCTTTACGGGTGAGGCCACACTGCGGTAAGACTTACCCTACCACGATTTCCTTTTTGTCAGATCGCTCCAAAAAGAATCTCTGCAAAATGCTTATTGTAATTTCATTGCTCTTCTCCAGCGGTAGCCTTATCATAGTAGTAGATATAGGCGTTGTAATCCCGAAACCGAGTGATCAGCCGAATCCGGATGTACAAATGTGCCGTTTCAGAATAGAGGTTAAATTCAGTCGGATCACTGGTAGTCTCGGCATATCGGCAGAAGCGTTTCATGGTCTCCAGCGTCTTAAAGGCCGGCAACTTGAATAGGGCTTTTTGAAACTCATCGATTTCTTTTACCAACTCTGGCGGCGTCTTTTTGCCGCTCTCATTGTGCCAGGTTGTCCACCAGCGGTATCCATCGTAATCCGAACGGGAATAAGCAAGTTCGTTGACGGGGCGTTCGATGAGCTGCATTGGAGGCTTGTAGGTGTGCTTGAATACTTCTGAAAAAGTGCAGTTCTGCACCAGATAACAGATGGACTTTTCCGCTTTTTTCTTCAGGTGTCCAGACTTGACGGCATCCCATTCCACAAGGGGCAGGGGCGTATGGGCGGCATCCCGAAGGGCCTCATCCATGCCGCAGGCTTCACAGATCTGCACATCCGCGTATCGACTGAGGGCGTTGACCATCAGGTGGGCTGCCAGAGGGGCACCGCACCGCAGGCATTTGGGAGGGGCCGCTGCATCGTCATGAGCATAAAGCTTTTTGTCTTGCTTCCAAGCGGCTTCCAGTAATTCTTTGGGGTATAATTTGATTTTCATAATTTTTTACTCCTTCTTCCGGTTTTCCTTTTCATTGCCTTTTGACGAATATTGGTAGTTTCTTGAAATGTTTGAGCAAGGGATGGATCATGTCTTGTGTCGCTTTTCCAATGCCGCTCCTTTGACCAGGGCTGGTAGACTGGAAGCTCTTCCTGGAACAATGCCAGCAATTCAGCAGCCATGTCCTCACGGCGGAGATATAGGCTGTTCTTCACAGTCTGGGTATCGCAGTCGGTGATGATGGTACGCAGCGAGATTCCGTGATGCTCAAAGGTGAAATGCCGGTGATGAGCTGGGTCTTCCGCCTCAATCCATAGTGGAAGCGTATCAGAGGAACCCTCTAAACGGCGCCAGCCGCTGTAATCGGTGTAATGAAATCCTGGTATGTGTTTTGCCAGCCGGCGCAGGGCGATATACAACCGCATATACCATCTGCCAAGCTCGCCGTTCAACCGGCGGGAATAGTAGGTGTACCCGTCCAGATCCAGTTTTTTCAGTTTTTGAGTGTTGAAGATGTATTCCACATATTCTGTTCCGTCTTCCAGCCGTACTTGCCCGGTGCGCTCGCCTAAACCGTTGCGCTTGATCCAGGCATGATACCGCTTGCCGGTGGTTTTGGTGTTGATAAAGCCGCAATCTTTGGCGCGTAAGCCGCCCAGATTGACGGTCAGACTGTCCCAGAAGACCAGCTGGCCGAAGCTCTCTTGATAGAGTTTGATGGCAAGATTACCTTCTGGATAGGTGGCGATTTTAACAGTTAGTGCATATTCGGTTCCTTTCATTTTAAATGGTATTGGTTTCATAATCTCTCCGTGAACTAGACCAGGGGACTGCAAGGACAGCCCCCTGGTTATGGTTATAAAACTGTGCGCCTGTCCCCGCAGTATGAGAGCGGGGAAGAGGCGATGCCTTTGACGGCCCTATTGGAATCTTAAAGATTTCGGGTCATTCGTACATTAGGCGGCACCCGCCGCGCTTTCAAAGAGCTTGTACAGTGTGGCACACATATCCGCTTGATTTCTACAGGAAATGGTATGAGCATGGCCGTGATTTCGCCTCTCATGATCCATTGGTCCTACCGTGATGCTCAACTGAGAACGCTCCTGAGTAATCCAGAGTCGTCTGCCAGCGGACGGGTCTTCGGCTACAATCCAAAGTGGACGCTGGCGATCCATATAGGAACGATAGTAGGAACGCCACCCGCTATAATCGGAATAGCGGAAGTCGGGACTGCTAGAACCGCGCTGTTCCAGAACTTCATAGATTTTTTTGTATTTCATGCGCTGCGCCTCCCTTCCTGCAATGATAGATATTCAGCGTACCCCTCCGGGTCCAGTTCACGCAGGCGGTCTGCCCGGAAGCGGTACTCTGGATACTCACAGTAACCACTGCGCTGCGTTGCCCCGGTAGGGATAGCCAATCCGTGGCGGATCAGCCAGACCGGGAAATCGGCGTCACCATTGGTATCGATGAACGCGCAGTCTTTCCCCCGTTCCCCGTCCAGATTGACCGTCAGAGAGGCCCAGGGCTCCGCATAGCCATTTTCCCATGTGTGCATGGCAATCGCCAGGTTGCCGTCCATATAGGCGGATACCTTTAGCTGGATGGGATGTGTGGAGCCGTACTTTTCATAAGGGAAGGTAATAGGCCCTTGCCTACCCATGGCCGGCATTGGCCTTTGGGCCGGAGCTGTACTGATGTTTGGCGTCAGATCCAGTTCCCAGCATATAGCGAGAATATCAGAATCGTCCACACGGTAGTTATATTTTTTGGCATACTTGGGGTGGAAGAGAAGCTGACCATTCTCCACAACAAATTTGCCTTCCTTGGTGCCATAGGTGTACTGACGGCCATCCAGAAGATGCTGCATCTTTTTGGCGTCCGCTTTGATCTTTCCTTTGTCGTACCATGTGGTGTACTGCACCGCAACCTCAAGATTAGGGTTTGAATGAAAGCGGGTTTCTAAAAACTGCAGGACACGCCCGCAGACTGCCGCCCGCTGTTCGACGGTTTGGGCTAAATTAAAGGACAGTGTGAAATACGAATAGTCACGCCCGGACAACCCATAGCCGTGAAGTGTATTGCTGAAGTCGTTGCACCAGAAAAACAATTCCCAACGGGAACTTCCATAAGGCGCCGGATCTTCAGCTTCATACTGATAGCAGATAAACTCCCTGGCAATGGCCGCCATAACAGAGGCCATCACAGCATTTTTTGACTCGGCAGCCTGCCTGATCCTACGATGCGCCTCATCAGGGCCGGCATCGCAAATCTGACGGTTTGCCTCCCGCTGCTCCGGGGTGTAGACATATTGGAGTCTGAGAGAATGGACATCTTCCCGGGCATAACCCCGGTCAATCCATTTTGCGCTGGAACTTTTGACAGAAGATTTATCATGCAATATATTCATAGTGATTCTCCTTTTGGATTTGATGCAAATGCTTGCCGATGCTTCAACAAAGGCAGTCAACGGGATTTTTCATCGCAGGGGTGGCCGCCCCCTCCATATTCCAGAAGGGCATAGCCGATACACCGGGCCGTCTCGCCTAAAGTGTTTTTCACGGCTTCTTCCACCACATCATCCGTATCTGGGCACTCCTGTTCGTTGTTAAGGCGTGTCAGCTCGTGGTGCAGCTCTTTCATCTGCTCTGGCGTTACCGGCTGGTCAGTTTGGACCAGCACATCGGCAAAATCGCCGCAGCCGTTGACATTCAATTCTCGGATGAGCAACATTCCCATAAACTAACCTCCCTCCTTCAGCGGCCTTCCTGCCAATCGTAAAGCAAAAGGTCATGGCTGGAGGCATTCGGCTGGAGGGCTGCCGCCCGAAAACGATAATTTGTGAATACAAAGCCGGTGGGCTTGTGCGTGTACTGGACAGCGAGGATGTGGTACTTCCGGCCCATCCAACCGGCGGAGTCCAGGACCTGTTCGGTTTCATTGCCAAAATCAAGGGCAAAAATCCAGTTATCCGGACAACTGCTTGGGTTGGCGTAAGCCTCCCCGCCCGGCAGGGACAGGAGCTTTTGCTTCATATCTTCATAACTGTGGACCCCCGGGTGTTTATTCAAGAACGCTTGTGCCAGTTGTTCCCTAAAGGTATAGAAGGGGATGAATGGCTTTTTTCCCTCGAAGTCCCCGTTTCCATCCAGAGCGATCACCTGCCCATCCGAGATGATCTCGATGATAACATCCTTTCGGATGCGGCAATCATTTTGATAATCATCCGGGGTAGAAGTGTACCATGTGCCATCAACCGTATCACGGTTGCAGTAGTAATAGGGCTGGTTTACAGATTGGAACACATCCTTGCAGAAGCCTGTGTCTTCAAACAGAAAAGTGAGCTGGATCGTTTTCATTCGAGTTTCCTCCGTAGTAATAATCATAGATTTTTCTTAGACCGCGCCGTATTTTGGCTTTGGTAGGGCTGCCGGTGGCGATTCTCTGGCCGGAGCCAAACGCTGGCCCGAAAAACCAAATTTCGTAGTGGGTGCAGAGATACCGCCCCTTTGTGTGGGCGATTGAAACCGACCACATATAGGCGTCGCCGGACACCGTAAACTCCTTGGGATAGCAATATTCCCGCATTCCATCCGGCGAGAAATCATCCAGCGCCGCGGCATTCCCGGAACGGGGGTCTGCTTGCGGCTGAACGACCTCCCGGAGCCAGAGAAGAAAAGAAGGCTCCCCGGCGCTCATACCGATTCCTCCGGCTTGCCGGCCCTTTCATAGTAGACCTTGCGAGTGCCGGCGCCGCGAACTTGGAAGATAAAACCGGGCACCATCTCAGCCAGCTTGTCAGCATACATCTTGGCGCGGTCACAATCTGGGATCAGCGTAGCATAAACCAGGCCGACTCCAACTTTCCCTTCATGCAAATTTATAGCGCCATAACAGCGGTCTCCAATTTTCTTCCCATAGACGATATAGTTCATCGGTTACCGCCCTTTCTGTTAATACCAGATGAAAGTCTGGCCGCATAATGCCTGAATACGCTCCATGATGGTATCAACTTTCTTTTCAGATAAGGGAATATCCGCATTATTCCAGTGCCGAATCAATTCTTCCAGTGTACGGTCTGGAGCTGATACACAGAAATCACAGCAAAAGTTATAGAGCGGCTGCCCGGTATAGGCTTCAAAGACGCTTTCAGTACCATCAGCAATCCGCTGTCTCTGGTTCCCACTGTAGTTGATACGGCCTAAATAGGCGGTACCATAGCGTTCACGGTAGGCATCAATTATTTTGCGGTTTAAGTCATTGTAAGTATCATCGGCTTCATCAATCCTGAGATACCCTTCACGAGCGAGGGCATACTCCCGCTGCACTTGCAGGTAGTAGGAGAGGGCGTCCATGGGTTTCGGATCATGCGTGGGATGTTTTAGTTTCATCAAAAAATCCTCCTAAAAAACAAGGGACCGGCAAACAGCAAATGCGCTGTTTGTCGATCCCTTTGTGATAGTGTCCCTTGCCAAATAGCAAGGCATTTGTCAAATAAGAAAAAGTGTAGAGTTTTATTTCTGTGGAGCAACATTGAAAGTATCAATGATACAATACTGGCAGATCAATCAGAAAAATCTTTTAGGTGCTGAATGATCCATGCTTGCAGCTCGTGTTCTCCCGCACTGCCATTTGCAATAGAGATAAACATATCCGCAAGTTCGCCGGGCTTCAGTTCAAGAACATAGCCGTTCCATTTCAGCAGCAACTGCGTCATCATTGCGCCAATCCGTTTGTTACCATCAAGAAAGGCATGATTGGAGGCCAGTCCAAACCCTATTCTGGCTATTTTCGCAAGGTCCGTTTCAAAAAGATCAAAACCGGCAAAGGTTTGCAACGGAGCATTGACTGCGGCTTCCAGACTATTTCGGTCCCGAATACCGTCCAACCCACCTGAAGCTTTGATGATCCTGCTATGGACGGCGATAACATCTTCAACCGTCACCCAAATCATTCCGCCATCCTCTTATAGTCGTCAGCGAAAGAACTTAAAACCGCATCGGTATCCGCCAACATCTGCTCCCTTGAAATTTCTGCAGATGGTGTGTTAAGAGTTAAGGGAAACGGCATTCCATTATTGCGGACAAAGGCATTTGCAAAAATGTTGAATGCGGTGGATGTGGATATGCCCAGCTGCTCGCAGATGGCGGCCATTTGCGCTTTGACCTGACTATCTATTCTAAATGTCATATTGGTATCCATATAATCGACCTCCTTGCACTACAATTATACTACATATCATGTGCAAATGCAACGAGTAGGATGCTTAATTGAAGAAGGCCACGGGAACCAATCGTCTTTGAGGGAGTGCTGTATCATCTATGCGGCAGCTTCTGCAGGAGGCAGCTCGTTGATGATGGGAGCGGAAAGTAAAATGGCCGTTTCGGTATCTTCCATTAACAGCCACGCACCATCGCGCCAAACACAAGAAGTTGCCTTGTTGTAAATCTCCGGGACCTTATTGGGATCGTCGATGCACTCGCGGGTAACGAGCAGGCACATGTGATCGAGATAGAAATAGTGAAGAGATTTTTCAATTTCCTCTCGTAAGGTATGGGCCAGGGCTGCAATTTCGTCCATATCCTGCCGCTGAAAAGCAGCCTCGGAAATCTTTTTCAGGCACTGTGTTTGCTGAATTGCTGCATCAATGTAGGTTTTGGCCTCGTCAAACAGGCTGCGCCGGATACGAATATCACATAGAGCTACATGACGGGTGTATTCGGTGGCCGCTTTGCAGATTTGCCCCCGCAGTTCTTCATAAGGTTTTTGGTACTTTGTTTTCAGCACTTCCAGCGATACGACTTCCAGATTTCTCCGAAGGGTATCCAAATGAATTTCAAGTGCCTTGCGTAATTCTTTTTCGTCCATAGTTTTCCTCCATTTCACAATAGAAATTACTTTTGTGGGGATGCCTGCTGATCATCCTGTAAAATATCCTGTGCGGCCTTGGATACTGCATCCCAGTAACACTCCCAATAGGTATCGCAGAGATCCAGGTAGTGGCTGATGCGCCCTTTGATGTCCGCATTGTGCAGCAGTTGTTTTTTCTGATCTTCTGTCAGAGCCAGATACTCCGGCAAAGCTTGAGCTTTATCAAGAAAATCCTCCCGTGCGCACTCATCTTCATAGACTGCCGCCACGGTGCGTATAAATTCAGGAGCCAGCGGCAGAGGCCGTTTTTCAATGGAGAGGTAAAAGTGGTTTTCGCAGTATTCCCCATCCAGATAGCACTCATAGCTTTCTGCGGTTTCTTCCTCTGCAAACTGACTCTTTTCACGCCATTTCTCAACGCAGCCGCTCTCCAGTTCGTTTTTCAGATCGTCATGAAATTGCCGCTGGGCATCCATTAAATTAGTGAACGGAGCCTCATAAGAGCCAAATTCCCCGTCAGTGGCCCAGTGCGAGACGACGACATAAAGCATACCTTGGGGATACGCCTGCTCGGGAACGGCCAGAGGCGTCAACATTTCAGGCGCCATGATGACCAGTTCCAGCCCTAAATCCTCCACACGCTTTGGCGCACCATAGAGTTCAGAAAAAGTCTGCTCCAGTGCGCGGCGGGCAGCGGAAAGGCACGGCGGGTCAAATTCACAATAGATGTCCGGCGTATCATTTTCAGTTTCCCGGTCATCATCTGTGCGAATTTGAAGGATGCGCCCGAAGAGCCCGCTGTACTCACTCGCTTCATTGGCGAGGACGCGGCTGCCTACTGTGTAGGTGATGTTCTCATGTGAGAATTTCTCACCCGGTTTCTTATAAATCATAGTCCATTCCTCCCTTGATGGGGAAAAAGCAAGTCCCCTTGATTCATCAATAAATGTGCCTTTATTATCCGCGTCGAAAATGACGGCACCGCTCGTAAACATGAAAATGAGCGGTGGAATAAAAGCGATATGCCTGCTGCTTTTTAGGCGGCAGCAGCCAACGGCGGATGGGCCGCTTGGCAGTACCGCAAACTGCAGGCTTTTGGCTTTTGAAGATTTCCATCATCCATATCCTCCTTGATAGACTGTACGCGAAATGGTGATCACCCTTCCTCCATGTCCTCGCTGGCCTCGATGATACCGCGCTTCCGTTTCAGCTCCGCGATTTTTCGCTTCCACTCTTTCTGCGACTGCTCGGCCCGTGCCCGTTCCGCTTGCTGATCTTCCGGGGAGAGTGCAGAAAACTCCCACTCCCGGCGATCTGCGTCAATATCCGCCATGATGCGGCGCACCAGGCGCAGAGCCAGTTCGCTCTTTGTCGGCGGCAGCTGCTCCATGGCAGCCTGCCCCTGCTGAAAAAGAAGCCGGTACCGGTCGTATTGAGCCTCGGTGATGAAACCCCATCCGAAGTCATCCTGGAGTTCCCGCTCGCTGTGGTATTGCATCACTTTCTCAAATTCAGCCTGCCGGACAGCGCCTTCTTTCTCCACCGTCCGGGCATATTTTGCTTCTATGCGGCGCAGATCTTCCAGCACCTTTGTACAGGCTGCCGCCTCCATCAAATAACCATGGTCCCGCGGTTTCAGATACCTACTCATCCAGCACCTCCGTTTGCTCATCATCACAGCTTACCAAAGGGCAGGCGTAACTCTTATCAATGCTGGGCATGGTACAGCCCATATCAGGATCATGACAATCACAACTCAAGCAGGGAACCAGTGGCTCCGGCTGAAGCCGGATTCCCAAAACGATGAATTCACTCCATCTTCCGCAGTGTGGGCAGGGGATTGTCCCGTTGTACGCATGGTCGATCTGCTCTTGTGTAACGGGGGAAATCTTATGGCAGCATTCGTTCCGCACATATACGATATGAGCGGCTCGCCAGACTTCTGGACGGTATCTCTTATTGAAAGGAAGGTAGCCGCCCCATTGCGGATTGTCGAAAACCCGGTCAATGTGTAGCTGAAGGGCTTCTTTTCGCAGTTCAGCGGCTGATGCCCCGATATAATTGTGTTCGCTGCACCATTGGATCAGATGCTTTAGCAGATGTGCCTCCCCATCGCGTTCGATGACAGCCTCCGCCAGCCTGCACCAGTCCTTTTCTTCAATCTCCCCAAGATTGGTTTTTACACCGTCCCACGGAAAACGCTTTTTATACCGGCCGGAGCCCGTGCTGTTACAGCGGAATACGCCGTATTGCCAGCGAATATCCTCATAGGTGATGGAAGAAAGGTCTACTCCGCTGGGTAGATGATAGTCTTCATATTTCATAGTTTTCAGTGCCTCATAATTTTCACAACGGTCAGACTTTGCTTTACACAGTCTGAACGCTATTGTGAATCTCTCCGGTTTGCGCGGGGCCAGCAGACGCATTGGTGTCTTGGTAGGGGCTATCCGATGGAGGAATCTCGCCTCTCAAAACAAAAGGAAGAACTGCGTTCCAACTGGTCAGGGGAACTGGATTGCCGTCTATTTCCCGCAGAGCCTCATCCATCCAGCACTTTTCGCAGATATATACATGAGCGTATCTGCTCAAACTGTTCAGGAAAAAATACAGCCCGGAGTATAATTCGTTGCGGCCGCACCGCGGGCAGAGAAGCTGCTGTTCCGTCTCCTGCAGAGGGCAAAGACGCTCAAGAAATCTCTTTGCTTCGTCTTCAGAAAGCTTCATATTGTGTCCTCCATTGCATTTCTTAAAATTTTATTGGCACCAACTTGGCCGATGCCGGTATAAGGTCAAGCCTGTTATGCGATGGATCTCTTTGTCGTTGGTGACTTGAATGAATCCTTTTTTGCGGGCCACAACCCTGACTTCCTCATTCATATCAAGACAAAATACTTGTTCCCCGTCCATCTTCCGGAGCTCTTGCGTGGTAAGGGGAACTTCAGCGGCAAATTTGTTTTCAGGCGGTATAAGCCCGGCTACCAGCATTTGTACTGCGGTCTGAAAACCGGACTCAAAAGCCTGCTCGGCCACAATGCTGCTGCACTCACCGGCGGCAAGCTGGTACGCTTCAAAGGCGGCCATGGCTTCCGGGGAATTGCCCATTTTCTGGCGCAGGAGTTCCTCCGCCATTGAAGCATTATGGTTAAGCTGCTTCTGGTGCTCGCTTTGTGTTTTGAACACGCTCGGCTCATAATCTCCATAGTAGAGGTCATGAAGGAAATCCGGATCAGCGACAAAATCGGCTGATAAGGACTGCTTGGGAGCAGACAGGTTTTCGGCGATTCGCTCCAGAGCCTTGATGAGACTGGGCAGCTGGGAATTAAAAAATCTGCGGCCATATTCTGTTTCGTGCAAATTCAAAATTCGTCACCTCCATATAGAGAAAAACCGCCAGTGCCTTCGGGCCTGTAGCGGTTTATGTGAGGCCCCAGAACAGGGACCGGCTTCTTGGTTGTTCATGAGGACAAACCGCCTGCTCCTTTAGGCGGCAGAGGTATCTGTCCCTGCAAAGTCACAACATACGATTTCGCATATTGGCGCGGTGCAATGCCAGTCATTTTTATAGTAGGCCGTGTCGATCCCTTGGTTAAACTCCAATAAAATCCCAGTCCTTTTTTCAAATGTTCTGGCACGCCCTTCCTGAAGCCAGCGATGGTCTTCCGTTCCGCTATATACGAATGGCGCGCTCATTTGCGGTATTATGAACGCACCTTCCTTTGCAATACGGGAGGCCGCCTCTATTACCATGTATTCAAATTCGCCGCTCATGTAGCTTTTGCGGTAATTGTTTGCAATTCGGCCAAACGGCGGATTTGCAATCGCGAAGTCAAATTGGCCCAAGAGGTCAGGCAGAAAGGGATCAAGAACATCCGCGCATATCCATGTGGCCTCTGGCACAACTTTTTTACCAACCTCAACATAGTGCGGATTCAGTTCTACACAGGTAATATCGGCATAGCAGCGGCTGCGGTCACTGCATTCCAGCTGTGCCGCATAGCTCAGTACGCCGATTCCAGCACACAGGTCGATAATTCTGATCGTCTTTCCGTATAGGCACGGAATCTGGAGAGTAAAATCGTTGGCAAGTCCAAAAGGAGTAAAAAATGCACCAGACTTGCTATTGATGTGCTCCGCGTCTTCCCGGAAATTTTCAAAGATAAAAAGCTTATCTTTGTGGGAAAGGTGTTCTTTCTGCAGGAGACAAACCGCCTGATCGTGGAGCTGAATTTCTCTTTTGGTCAGCTTACTCATGGGTATCCTCCATTTATGTGGTTTGGTACAGTTTAGACAGTGAAACCTTCCATACTGCAGCGAAGAATGCAGTAGTCGGTCCGAAGGCTTTTCATGTGCCGCAGAATATCTTCTTTGGACTGGTAGCCCTCCAAATTCAACACCTGCCGTTCTGGACACCCCTTCTCGCTGGTCAGGTTGCAGTACCAGTACCCGCTTTTGGTCTGGTAGATCTTCCGATTTCTCTTGTGACCGGGAATCGTGAGCGTCAAATGCAGACCGCCGACGCCATACTCTGCATGAACGAGCATAAAAGTCGCTTTATACAGCTCGCGTTCTTCCTTTTCTACAAAACCGCAGAGGTCAGGCAGCCTGGGGCACCTTCCAGATGTGTGGGGCATATCGCGCCGATTCCGTTGGAATTTTCCCCGGCACCAGCAATCCCGCACCTCGCATTTTTCACAATCCACAGCGCCATGAAGCGGTGGGAAATAGTGTTGCTGCTCCATCACATGGCCTCCTTAAAAACAGTCATTCTGCATTACTTTTTGGCAGGCCAAGTCCAAACCAGCTTTCAGCTGAGGCATGGCCTCCATGTATTGGGGAGTGATACCCAGGGCATCAAGCGTGTCTTGAACATCGCCAGTATAGCCGTATTCGTGGTTGGAAAGTTCAGTCAGGAACATTTCATAAATGAAATTGTCTCCAGCTTTATCAGCGGCAATGGCCTCCTCAAGCTCCTTGCGGTGCCGGGCAAACATTTCATGCAGCTTCGGCGCATCGCTTTTGCGGTAAAATCCACCGGTGCCAGCGATAGCATACACCTGATTCATGTCGGAAGGGCGCAGGCCGAGCCGGCGCATTCCCTCTGCGAACTGCCGTTGATCGAACGCAAAAAACATGGGAAAGGCGTTGACCTCTTCCTGCTGGCGATCCCGTAACTCCTGATAGTGGTTTTTCATACTATGCGGCCTCCTTTTTCATCCGCTGTACAGACAGCCTGACACGCCATTCATCCGGGCGGGGCTGACTGCGGCAAATCCGTTCTAAAAGGTCTTTATTCGCACAAACAGCATATTGCTTCCACTGAGGCCCTGGCCCTTGACGGGTCAGGTGCTCCAAGGCATACATCATCACAGCACCCTACCTTTCCACCTCGAATTGCCGAAGCTTTTCTAACAGCAGGCGGGTGTTCTGCGCGTATTGCTCAAGGAACGGCTGATCCAAATCGAAGTTATAATATCGGTAAAACAGCACTTGGAAGGTCATCTGTTTGCATAGTTCCGGAGAGATCGAGCGCATCCGCTTACCAA
The DNA here is from genome assembly GCF_024462255.1 of Flavonifractor sp. DFI.6.63. Taxonomy (NCBI): domain Bacteria; kingdom Bacillati; phylum Bacillota; class Clostridia; order Eubacteriales; family Oscillospiraceae; genus Flavonifractor; species Flavonifractor sp. DFI.6.63. The sequence goes on from NZ_JANGBE010000002.1 coordinate 83,581, forward strand.
TTTCCGTGATAGCGGCATATTCCTGTTTCAAATACTCTTTCTCCGCTCTGGGGAAATTGCGATAAAACCAGTCTTTGACGGAAACCTTTCCGCCGTTGAAATGATACTGCTGATTGCGGTCAAAGCAGAGGCAGTATTCAAAATCACGGCCTCGCTCGCCGGGTCCTACAGAAAAAGGATAGAGCCGGCAGGTGCGTGGGCGTGCATCGTAGATGCTGCACAGCCCGCCCTTCAGAAAAATACAGGAATCGTCCGTCCCCGTGGTTTTCAGTACGAAGATGGGAAAGCAATCGTTGGTCAGCGGCATAGGCTCACAGTATTGAGACAGCACCTCATCTATGGTGCAGATGTTGGGCTCACGAGTACGCAGATACTTTGCAAGCCGATAGGCGTCCAGGCTCTCTACCATCACAGCATCTTTGATATGGCGGCAGCATTGACCGCATCTGCGGCACTGATAGTCCACACAGTCTTTGGCGTGAACTGAAACTACCATTGTTTTTTGATTATCCATGACAATCCTCCGAAAAAAAGGGCCGTGGCGGAAAATCCGTCACGGCCCAAAACATATAGGACAAGCTCTGTTGCCCCGGTATCTTCTTACAACCGCTTTACGCGCACGCGGCCAGACTCACCATCGGGAGCGGGTTGCAGGCCGCCAGCGGAAAAGGGGCCATTGAGAGGCAGTAATTGGAGTTGAGTGTTTCAAAGCGTACCATATCATCCGACTGATCGTGGATGGCTACCACACGGGAGGTATGATAGATCTTACCACCTGCATGAAGAAGTGCGCCCTGTCCAATCACCAGCGGACGCAGAAGTGCTCCGCGCATCACAATAGATTTTTTTGATTTCGTCATATACTTCGACCTCCATTCTGTTTGTGGTAGATAGAGGGTTACTCGCGGCATAACCTCAAAAACACAGTATGGACCTCCTCAAGAAGTTCCTGGATGCGTTTCATCGGTATTTTTTCGTGGCTGGAAATCTCCCTGATTCCATAGCCGTAACCCTTCATGCGGACGATTTTCATCTGTTGTTCAGAAACATGGGAAGCCAGATCATGGAGCATCTGCTGCATTTCAAATTCCTGCATGAGACGGTCCTGACCCGGCAGCAGCTCTTCCAGCGGAACGCCATCCGAGTATAGGCCCAGATGAATGCTGATGACTTCTGCATTACGCTTGCGGCGTGTTTGACTTAGATAATAGTTCGACAGATTGCGATACATTATCTTCCAAGCAATCGTCGAAAAAGAATATTGTCGCAACATTTCCCTTGAAAAATAGTCTTGGACAGCCTTTAAGTAACCAAAGATAACTACATCATAGAATTCATTCTCTGGAAGATGGTTGTCATTGAGAAATTTATAGACCAGGCCATGGTGTTCAGCGGCAAAATCCTGCTGCTCCTTTGTCAACGGTACTTCACACAACATAAATTTTCCTCCGTTCTAAATAAAAAAGGGATACCTCCGACTTGCGCCGGAGGTGTCCCTTGATGATGTATCATGCGGCATTGCCGCAACAAAAACAGTTACGCCGGCAACTGTTCATAGTCGCCGTTGATCTCGCCGACCACATAGCTTCCATCCGAGGCCGGGGCCGCAGTGGCAGATTCCGGGATCTCATAGTCGCAATCGTTGGCCCGCTGTTCCTCATTGATCAGCGCCCGCTGAATGTTGATAGTTTTGATTTGCCCCTTGAAGACATTGGCATAGGCGCGGATCTGGGCCAGCTCTTCCCCCTGGAAATCACGCAAAAGGCGGAAAGTTGCAACGCTGTAATCATTGCTGCCGTTGCTATCTTTCTTGAGGCCGATCTGGACCAGACTGCCATAGGTGGCACGCTGGCGATAGACAAAAGCCCTGTTCAGGAACTCCTTGAACGGCCTGATGCTGGTGGGCGGCAGGGAGACCAGCAGAGGCATATATTCACCACTGCGCAGCAGATAGAGATGCCTCATATTCTTGCACGCCTTGCCGCGGCCGCCATCCTTGGCCGATCCATACGCATTCATGGGGCAGGTAGCACACGCACCTCCCGGTACGCCGATCCCTGTTTTGCCATCTACAGAGGAGCAGAGCGGTTTGGTGTCTTCGTCATACTCGCTGCCTTCCGGCCACAGAGTATAGGCAGAGTGGTTGTAGAGGATGATGCCCTCCAGCGTCCGGGTATAATCCGGATTGTCGGGATCTTCCGTGGGAACTTCAAACTGCAGGGCGCCGCCGGCGGGAATCTTCACCCGCTGGAAGCTCATCATCTGAAGCCCATCCGCATCTTCTGCGATCTCATCGCGGCTGAAGTCGCCCTCCACCATCGCCGGAAGCAAGAATTTGTTCTGCTCGTTTGCGGCCACCATAGAAGTGTTCTGTTCGTACATAGTTCATTCCTCCTGTTAATTTTTTGATGGATGGCAGCCATTTAAGCGGCCATCTGGTTAATTCGGCTCCACTGCCGTGCCGGCATGGAGAGAATGTTGTAGCCGATGCCTTCCAGCGCGGTTGCCCGGTCATAGTCCTTAACATCCTGGCTGTGGCGCGTTACGGCGTTGGACAGACCATATAAGGTCAGATCGTTGCCTTCAATCAACCGCTGCAGCACACCGGAGCTTTCATCGTCCGTGATGTGAAAATCCTTGCTTACGAGCTTCACAATGCCAGGGACAGCGGCAGTATTCATGGGGGCGTCCTTGGCTTCCCGCATCATGTTGACCACACGGGTAAAGCGCACCTCGTCTACTACGGCCCGCACCGTGTCCTGGATCTTCATGGCGAAGGCTTTGTCATCGGCCTCCAGCGTCTTTTCCGAATACAGCTGGTAGTTCTCCGAAGCCTCATTGACACGGCCTACATGGTTGCGGCGCGTCTGGGCGTCGTTTACCACCATACCGTTGCTGCACACCAGACGATAGACCAGCGGCTGGATGCTCACCGAGCCCAGGCCTACCTCGCTGTTGCTGATAATAATACCGGACTGCACGATGTCACCGGGTACGACCTCTGCCTCCAAACGGGTGTTGACAACCTTGATGTACATACGGCTGTCGGTAAGCTGGCAGCTCTCGAAGTGCATCCCTTCCATCTCCTGCAGGACTGGAAGGACAATCCCGGCAATATCGAGGTTGTCGATACGCCGGTAGCGGTTGCTGAGAAACGCCCGCGCTGTGCCGTCTATGGTGCGAACCATACGCACAGCCGGCTCCCGCTGGAACCAGGCATTCACATTCTGCGCCAGCAGCTCGGGGTATTCCTCCAGCATCTTGTCATAATAGGCTGCCGGGATCTTGAGGTGCGTTCCGATCTGCCTGTGTGCGATGGCGTTGACCTCCAGCGGCTCCACGGCATAATCACCGGATTGGTCGTAAGCGTTGAGATATAGCCCGCCACCAAAAGGCTCCAACCGGAGACTCCGGGTGTCCAGCATATAATCGGCCTTCAAATCGTTCTGCCGCTGGATTTCCTGTGCCATTTCCACAAGACTGATCCCTGATTTCATGTTATTTCACTCCCTTCTTATGACGATGGCGGTCACCAGGAGACCTGGATGCCCTGCGCTGTTGTTTCAGCAGCCAGACCGTTGCTCTCAAACACTTCCACCAGACGAGGCCAGTAGACCTTTGCCGGAAAGTTGGAAAGATGTTCCTGTGGGACAAGCTCTTCACCCTGCTGGATGCAGATGTCCCCGTTTTCTTTCAGTGTGAGTTTGCTGTGGCCGCGTGAGTTCAGGTCGGCAATCAGCGTCTCCATGACTGTGCGCCCGTTATTCTCGTACCAGATACGCGGGTCGATGGGCTGCTTGTTGGGCGGGATGTCTGCCTGTTCCCCCTGTTCCGTCCCCGCTTTAGACAGCGGTACGATCTTGAGCAGGTCACAGCGAATGGTTGCGTCCTTACCGAAGGTGATGTCCGCATGGTCGAACGCCTCCACATTGTAAAGGCGGATACGCCCTGTGCCGTTGCTACGGATCAAGTCCGCTGGCCTCTTTTCACACCACTCAAAGCAGGCATTGGGAAAAGATGAACGCAGATAAGTCAAAATCCGGTGGTTGGCATAGCGGAGCAGCAAATCGTCTGGTACAGGCCCTTCAAGCTCCGGCACCGTAAAGGTGTTCTGCGCGATACCCTCGGCATGGAGCTGGCGCTCCCTCTGCTGACGCTGACGGCGGCGCCTGGCCTGCTGCATATAGGGGAGCAGGAGGATCAGCACGACCCAAAGCCCCCAGAGGGTAAATACCCCTATCAGAAGCCACGCTTGCCAGGGTCCGCGTACCAAAGCCATGATGGCGATGACAGCACCGATCAGGATTGTGATGCTGCCGCTCAAAAGTCCTTTGTCGTTACTCATGTTGTTACCGTCCTTCCTTTTAAGTTTTGCTTGAAAACAAAAAAAGGGACCGCACCAAGCTTCAGTTCATTCTGAAAACTTGATACGGTCCCTCTTGCAGTGCCGGATTTTATTCCGGCAGGGATTCGCGGTCGCCGTCCATTACCTCGGAGGGGGCTGGAGCGGTTGCCGCTGCGTCAGAGTCATGCTGCTCATGTTCCGCTTTTGCTCTGGAAGATTGCCCAGGAAGAAAGCCAAAGTCCGTCAGCCATACTTTCAACTTTTTGACTGTGGCCCCGTCCTTTTGCCGTACATCCACCAGTTTCTGCGATCCAGTGAGCCAGATCATGCTTCCCTTTTTGACCTTGAGCCGTGTGAGCCGGGCAGCCTGGTCGCCGCGGGCCCATACTTGATAGAAGTTCGGATGTTCACCTCCGGAGCGTTCCATCAAATCAAAACAAACATACGGCTGCTTTGACTGGCTCTCTTTGGGAGTAAGCTCGTGCATGACTCGGCCAAATACATAGATTTGTGCCATAACACTCCTTTCTTCGCCATCGGCGTTACTATCTATATATAAAAAGTGCCAGCGGATACCAACCCGAAAAGGGCGTGGCAATACCACTGACACTTGATACAGCATACAAACTTAACTGCGTGTGCAATGCAGGGCTTTTGGCCTTGCGGTACAGATGTTTCATCTGTATCCCACATGGGGAACGCACAAAAATCAATTACAAATTAAGTTTAACACCATATCTTGTATTTGTCAAGTGATATAATACTATATATAGATATTTTGGCCCGGCGAGTTACAATATGTGGTTCATGTGGCGGTAGTAATCATCCAACAGGTAGAATTTCAGTTCCTTGGCCCGGGGTGTACCATAGTTGAAGGTCAGCGCATAGAGATTGCCTGTTCCATCTATACCGAGGGGGCCGAGCCAGCAGTTAGCAGTGTTGCCGTTGAGATACCAGAGCTGAATGTCCTGGTAAGCATCTTCCGAAACAAGCCCTGATGCGGCCAGACGCTGGGCGTCTTCGTCTTCAATCGGGGTGGAGGAAAGAAAACGGCGGTAAAGTTCATCCGGCAGGCCGAGAGCCTGTTGGTAGGTCAGCGGATTTGGGTGATTCAGCCACCAGCGGGTAACATCTTCAAAGGTGCGCAGATGCGGTTTAGCTCCAAGCGCCCGAAAGCTGCGGATGAACAATTTCACCTTGTCCGGGGATGGCGCAGAAGGGATCGGGATTTCACGCACTTCGTTGTCTGAGAAGGAAAAGGCAATCCGCTCACCGCATCTGTCCTCCAGCATGAGTGCGGAGCGGGATAATGGAGAGACCAGAAAGTGCTCCATAGCAAAGGTATGATCCAGAAACTGTTGGATTTTGTATTGCTCAATCGTGTGTGGCTTGTACATGGGGGTAGACCTCCTTTTTAGATTCTACCTATTAAATAGGGAAAATCCTCCGTTTTTCTGCAGCAAAATCAGACTTTGTAAAAATAGCGGATAGAAGAGTAAGAAAAAGAGATACGATGCTGTGGTTGTGGAGCCTGCACCGTATCTCTTTCCTATTTTGCCGTAGGTTTAGCCGTTCTCCTTAGCCTGTTCCTCTGAGACAGCCGGCTCACCAAGGGCCTCATATCCCAGGAAGCTGTTGGTGGAGAGAGCCGCGTCCAAATAGTCATTCCCGACCACAGGGCGGCTGCCGGTTTGAAAGTAGAAACGATACCGGGCGCCAATCTGAAACTTGGCGGACTTACTTAACAGTAAAGTGCGCTCCGCGCCTTGTCCATCTATCAGTTGGATTTTGCGATACCGCCTTATCACAGGAGAGATAACGCTGGAGCAGACGCCTTCTACGATCTCATACTGGCCCCGGGCGATGGTGCTCCATAAGCTCCTAACCAGTACCAGAGAGGCAAGAAAGATTATGCTGCCCAGTACCAGCAGGATATGGTCTGTGGTAATAATGAAGATGATTAGGCTGAGGGCAATGCTTGCGAGCCCAGCCAAAAAGGTCAACAAAATCTTTCGCCGCAGCACGAACGGGAATTGGTTCCATTGATTCTTCATGTGGTAATCCTCTCAAAAATGATTTGCTGGCGCAGGTAGAGGTTGGCAACGGCCAGCGTTACTGCCTGACTGCTCCGGCTGTTTTTCATTATGCCGGCGATATTATAGCAGGTGGTTTCGTCGTCACCGTACACGGCCTCCATCAAGAACTGCTCATTGGGAAGATAGGCAACATCCTGCTCTACACACTTGATGATCTCAGCGGTGGACAGCAGAGCTTGCTGGGCCAGCCTCATAACACGGGTCTCATAGTCGGTACGCCGGTCTTTTTGGAATAATTTTAGCGCCTGTTGAATAGGGACTCGGCGGCCTGCCACCAGTTTGACAAATGAGATGCTCCTCATCAGCATTGATCCGCTGGCTGGAATAATGCCGAGAGAACTCAACAAATCATACAGGGCATCGTATTCCGTTTCACCGCAGCCAGATACCAGCAGACCTCGGGTGAGCAGCCGATTTACGCAGGCATCCCAAGAGCGGGAAATACAATCTCCCAGAGAGGACACCAGCTTGTCACACTGGAGGGAAATATCCTCTCGTTTAGAAATTCGCCAGTTTAGGGCGGTCCAAACGACCATTTCCTGCATATCCACCATGTAAGTTTGCCCGCTCAGGCGGATGACCGGGCAGGACCGGCCACAGCCATTCGTTTCCCGGTCCAGACGGCCGATTGCAGTATATAGGGTTTTCTGTTCCATTCATCAGTACCTCCTTCTTTTATATATCCTTTACTGCGGAAAGGCCGCGGTTTTCAACAAATTCAGAGCAGGCTTTTCAGGAACTTGGAGTCTCTGCGCAGTTTTGCGGTGGAACGCGAGATCCATGCCCCCACATGGGAGGGCGGCACCTGATAAAGCTCCGCGATGTCTGTGACCCGCATCCCTTGAAGTTTGAGGGCAAGCGCCTCAATGCCAAGCCGGGTTACACCATCGTAATCTTTTTTACAGGCATCCAGCAATGACAGAGTTTCTATCAGAGATACTTGGGTGTCAAAGGCGTCGGGCCGGGACTCCAGGGCCTCTCCGTCTGCAGCCAGTTCTCCATGTTCTCCAATAATAAGCCTGCTGAATTTTTTCTTCCTGTTGCAGATCGCCCGGCAATAGGACAGAAGCCCGTTTTTAACGACCGTTTTGGCGTAGGTAGAAAACTGGGCCCGTCCGTCATTCTTATAAGTAGACGCGGCTTTACAGAGCCAAAGGCACCCCTCTTGGAACAGGTCTCCATATTCCATACCGCAAATAGTCGGATTAACATGGATGTAGTCACAAATGACCCAATGTACGATAAAAAGATTCCGGGCAACAAGTTCCTGCTGCTGTTCTGTTAAACTGGTCATCGTTTCACCCCCCTTTAAGCGGCCGAATGCAGATTGCCCAAAGGAGCAGCGGCTTTGTAACAGAGGCGAATTACCTCATCGCACATCCCGTCAGAAAACATGCCAATATGTGCCTGCTGGTCATTTAGTCCCAGTTTGGCCTGGAGCCAGATGTAGACCTCCCATTTTTCCATGTGCCGGCTCTGCTGCAGATGCTCCAGCGCCCGGTGAGCCAGGATTCGTTTGTGCCGGAGATCCCCATTTGCCAGAGTCCCCATAGGCCGGTGTGTCCGGTCATGGGCACTCACATAGGCATCACAAGCCGGCCAGCGATCACAGAGATAGATATATTTGCCCTGGGAACGGCGGTTACAGCCATAGACTGTGCTGGCGGGGCGAAGAGAGGCGTTAGCATGGCAATAAGGGCATTGGATATGTTTTTGCTTCGTCATAAAAATCATCACCTCCAAATGCGTATAGATGACGGCGCAAAGGCGTCTTTCAGTGTGAAAAAACAGTGTTAATTGCAGCCCGGGTCCAGAGAAAGTTGTCTGAGCGCACAGGCGGAAGGCTCCGGTGTGTGCCATTCGATGTACTTGGAAAAGGCGGCGTCAAAGGCGCGCCGGGACAAAATGGCAATGCACTCAGACGAATCTACAGTTTCTCCGGATAGTCTTTGGATGTCCTCGGCAGAAAGCAGCATAACCTGTCCGCACTCATCCACAGCCAGAAGAAAACCGGAACAGGGCGTTGTCCGGCCGCACATGCAGTGGCCGCAATCGCAGCTTACAAAGATAGCGTTGCGCCAGTTGCCGCGAACAGCCCGCAGGAAAGAATAAATTTTGCAGGAAATGTTCATCCTGTACCTCCGTTATCCTATATTTCAAAAACTAAAAAAGCGGGGACCGGCTGTGGAAGTCCACAGACCGATCCCCGCCGGTGATTTTAGCCAAACAGGCCCTCGATCTCGCTGGTGATACGCGGAATCACCGTGTCGTTGAAAATGAGGGTCAGGGCCGCCAGAAGAAGGGCGCCCAGCACCACGGCGATGATGATCTTAACAGCGTCCGAAATGTAAAAATCACCGCGCTGGTTGGAAAGCGCCATACGGGCACGAAGGGCCAGTGCATTCGCCTTGTTCTGGATACGGGTGGTAAAGTTTCTCATGGTAAGACCTCCTGAAATTTTATTGTTTTGATGTTGATGGTTTTATAAAAAGACTGCTCACCGCTCAAGAACGACGAATCGGTTTGAGCATGTCCTTTTTATTGGAAATGGGCCGGCTGGGATAGGCTTTCGGCTTTTGATACAGAAGCCAGCGGAAACGGCGCTTTTCTTCCCGTGCGCCGCCAGACGGGAAAAATTTTTTCTTAGGCATAAAAGTCTCCTTAAAACAAGGGCCGGCCTGTATATGACAGGCTGGCCCAGAAATAAATGACGGCAGCTGACTACCGCTGCAAAAATCCGCTATAGAACAAGCACTTACCTCCTTTACACTGCAAGAGGTAGAAAAATGTGTTTTTTCTGCTTCATACATTCAGAAAAATGTGAAAAAATGAATTGCAAAACAGAGAAAAATGTGGACGCCTCGAATGTGCATCATCATTTATCACGAATCTTCCGCTGTATCTTGCAGAGAAAACCATAGAGCTCTTATAGGAAACGGCCCTCACATCCAGATGTGGGGGCCGTTCCATTCGCAGTCCGATTATCCAAAGAAAGCGCCCAAGGAGCCCATAACCTCGGTACAGAGGACCACCAGGTAGATGATCATGATGCAGATGAGCATCATCATGGAGTAACGCTGGATTTTCTTGGGGCGTTTGGCCGCTTCCTTTTTTAAGTTGTTCTGCTCAATCTGTCTCATGTCAAAACAGATCATTTTAAAGTACATCCTCTGATCGTCGCCTCGCAATACGCCAATCAGTCCCCGGATCACATCGGACAGCATGGGGCTGCCGATGCGGGTTTCAAAATGGATGAGGGCGTTTTCATAGTTGCCGGTCTTCATATCGGCAATCGTCTGGTCCAGCTCCGCGCCGAAGTCCTTGCCTGCCACCCGCCGGTAGGAAGTAAGTATCTTCAGCACATCCCGGTCGTTTTCCAAATTCTGCCCGATGGTAAGGGCAAAGCGCGGGATCTCATTCTCAATGAGCTTGCGCCGCTTTTTCACAAAGTCAAAAACCTTGTAGTAGGTTGAAAACCACAGCGCCACGGCCAGACCAATCAGAACAGGCACCATAAGCGGTATCAGAAACGCCATCAGCAGAGAACTGAGGCCGACTGCCCCGGCTGTGACCCAGGCCCGGGCGGTGTAGACTTCCGGTGTCAGCTCCATGCCGGCAATGTCCAGCGCCCGCTGCAGTTTATTCCGCTTGAGCTTATCCAGCTTCAGGTACGGGGCGATCAGGCTGGCGATTTTGGTGAGATAGACATCCAGCAGTTTCTCGGCCTTTACGCCCTGCTGCTTGCGGGCCAGAAGCATCATACGGGAGGTACGCTTCGTGGGAATGTCTGCAAAGGCGCAAGTCAGGTTGTAGACGGCAAAACCGAAACAAATCACTGCTGTGAGAGCTAAAAGTGTCATGCGCTGTCACCTCCATATTCAATGGGCCTGCTCAGTTTCATGATCTGGGTCAGGGCAAACAGGATAATGGCTGCGCAGATTGCCAAAGCGATTTTGCCCGGCGTGGTGAAGAGCAGCGTGTGAAACCAATCTTCATTCAGGAAATAAAGCAGCGGTACATTGGCAATCACGAGGAACATCATTGTGATTGCCTCCCGGCGCGGCCCCTGCATCATAGCCTCCAGCTCCGACTGCACCACACGAACATCAGAAAACTTCTGGGCGATGGTAGGCAGCGTATTTTTCATGGCCCGGTCAGACTGGCACTGAATGAGGATGTTAGCCCACTCATGGAAAACACGGTTTGGAATCTTCATTTTGAGCGAATTGATGGCACTCGTAGTATTTGCGTTGATCAACTCTGCCTCATAGACAAATGCCTCAAAATTGGCCTTCACCGGCTCATTGATGTAGGGCAGGTTTTCCTTGACTGCCCGAATCAGGTCCTCCGTGCGCAGGTAGGAAGTGGTGATGATGGAGATGGCCGTTTCCAGTTCTTCATTCAAATGCTTTTTATAACTGGCTGCGGTGCTGCGCAGATACCAAATAGGAGCGAGTGAAAATCCGATCCCTAAAATCGGGACCATGTACACATTGCCAATCAGCAGCGCCAGGGCACCGCCCACCGCGAACAGGATCAGAGACAGCCGTTTGACTGCTTCATACCGGTCAGCCCGCCCGGTGCCTTTGAGGATTTGCTTTAATTCAAAGTCCTGATTAAAGAAGCCCTTGGCCGGAGTGCCCATCAGAACATTCAATTCATCGGTCAGTGTGGCCGACTTGCGCTGTGACCGGAAAAGCGCATCAATGAAATCGCCCGGCCGCACACCAAACAGCGTTAGGAGTCCAGCGGCGATGAGGGCGAAGCATATGATGTAAACCCACGGCATCCGTTCAACACCTCCTTGTCGTGCTCAAGAAATTCATCCAGCTCCTTATGGGAAATCCCATTGTCCAGGAGACGCTTCTGCAATGAGCTGGACATCTCGGAAACTTTTTTGTGGCGGCCGACCACAAGAGGCCGTCCATCTGCATCAACAGTATTGTCCAGCACATTATAAGAGTAGAGGGTGCGGTAAATCAGCCGTTCGCCCTCACAGCCTTCCCCCTCGATGATCTCCATGATTTTACGGCTCCGGTCTTCCAACTGCTTTGTGAACACGATGATTGGATAGGCTTCGACCATGATCTGCATCAAAACATCATCGCCCATCATATACTTTCGCTTTGCCAGCGTCATCATGCGCCGGTAAGTGGAGGCGCAACTGTTAGAGTGGATTGTGGTGCAGACGGTATGGCCGGTACGGGAGCTTTCAGCAGCGGACAGGCTTTCTGCCGCAGACCGCATTTCACCGACGCCGATCACATCCGGGTGCTTGCGAAGGACCCGCTCCAGCAGGAAGTCCTGGTTGATGTTCAAGGATGGATTTTCACTGGGCCGGGTGAGCAGATGGACTACGGAATTCAGAATGTTTCCATTTTCGTCCCGCTTGACCAGATCAAATTCGCGGCTGCCTTCCTCAATCGTGATGAGGCGGCGGTTGTCAGGGACCTGGGACAACAGCCATGCCATGATGGTAGTTTTGCCGGAGCCGGTGGCCCCGGCAATGCAGACGGATACGCCATAGCGGATGCAGGCGGTCAGAAAATGGAGCATTTCCGCGGTTGCGCTGCCGGAGTCCAGCAGCTTCTGTGCGGAAACCGTTTGCTGATTCACGATACGGATGGAGGCGTTGATCCCCACCTCCGGGTCAACAATCGGTGTCTTATCCACGGAGATACGCACATTCTTATCCAGAAAACCGATCACGCTGGGCATGGTATCATCTATGACCATGCCGCAGGCGTTGAGCATACGCCGGACCACATCAATGGCGTGCTGTGGGGAGGAAAACTTGTCCGGGATCTTAACGCTGCGCCCGCCGGCTTCAATCACCTCAATGTCGTTGTAAGCATTGATGTTGACCTCCTCAATACCAGGCTTGTAAATCCACTTTTTCAGGAAAGAGTACCCGGCCATGTCCTCATAGAGCTTCTCGCACAGCTCCTCCGTGGTCAGCCCCTCGATAGCGTATTTTCGCTTGACGATGTACTGCACCATCAGTTCTTTCAAAAGGGAGGAGGCGCGGTCGGTATTTCCATCGCCGGCCTCTGCAATCGTGGCGGCGTGGTTTTCCGCAAAATACCGCTGTACATCTTCCAGAATCTGTTCATAGGTAAGGTCCTGATTGGCCGCAGGAGCGAAGAAAATGTCATTGAGATTATTCATCGGCAGTTTCCTCCTCAAAATGCTCGGTTTCGTTCCCACCATCCTCTGCGGCATGGTCAGCCAGCTCCATCTGCTCCAGCGCATCCAAAACTTTGTTGAGCGAAGCTGTGTATTTGGGATTGCAGTATTTGATGGCCTGGAACATCCCGCCTTCGGTGGCGCAGCGGTCAATCTCCTTGCCATAGGGCAGAAGGCCGTCCCATCCGCCAATGATATGGCCCATCTCATCCAGCGCGTGGAAGGGGCGGGCCATGCCGGCAAAGGTCATGTGCTGATCGTAGTGGAAGCGTCCGTCTCCCAACAGGGGCTGATGGGCCTTTAAGTAATTAACGCCCTTGAGATCAGGCGTCAGGATGCGAATGACCAGATCCCCTGACTCAATGGCGGCAGGCGTGAACACATTCGTCATATTGGAACTGCAGTCCAGAATGACGAAATCCACAAGCCTTGCGGCGGCATTGACCAGTTGGAGTACCATGGCATACTTGACTTCCGGGTAACTCAACGGATTTTCACCGGCAGCATAGCCCATCACGCCAATGAAGGGGTAACTTTTGAGCACGGTAACATGGCCTGCCACCAAAGAGGTGTCGATCTCCACGCTGCTCAGTACCTGCCCTACGGAGGCGTTGGTCTGAATGATCTGCTCCGGCAGCCAGACAGGGAGCATGGGGACACTGATTTCCGCATTGATGATGATCGCTTTCCGCTTGTCGCGGGTCAGGGCTTTTGCCAGAATGCAGGAAAACATACTTTTTCCGCTCCCTGGGCTGCCCCAGACAGTAATAACTTTTCCCATAGTCGAAGGCTCCTTTCAAAAGAGGTGGGATACCCCTTGACTTTTTCATTGTTAGTTGTATAATATAAATCAAATTATCATAAGATAGATTATGATAAAGGAGGCGGCAGTATGAAATTTATCGGCAGACGCAGGGAGTTGGAATCCCTTGAAACCGCGTATCAAACAGACGGCGGCTTTGTTGTTATCTATGGCAGACGGCGCGTGGGAAAAACGACGCTTATCAAAGAGTTCATCAAAGACAAGCTCGCTTTTTACTTTCTCGCAACAGAGGAAGTAGAATCCCAGAGCATGAAGCGGCTTGCCAGTGTTGCCGCACGGATCACGAAAAATCCTATGCTGCAGAGAGTCGCATTTTCCGATTGGCTGGATTTGTTCCGTGTGATTTCGGAATACCGTCCGGAGGAGAAAAAAGTGCTCGTGATCGATGAGTTCCCGTATCTGGTCAAATCGAATCCGGCGTTCCCCTCCATTCTCCAAAACGCATGGGACGAGATCCTCAAGGACAGTAATGTGATGTTGATCCTCTGTGGCTCACTGATCGGAATGATGCAAAAGTATGCCCTCTCATATGACAGCCCGCTGTATGGGCGCCGGACCGCGCAGATCCGCCTTGCTCCGCTGCCATTCCCGGATGTGTATGCGGCACAGAGCCTTTCGTTTGAAGATGCGGTGAAGCAATACTCAATCACAGGCGGAGTACCCAAGTATCTGGAGTTCTTTAATGAGCGGGACGATTTGCTGCAGCAAGTGGAATCTGTTATCCTCTCGAAAAACGGCTTTTTATATGAGGAGCCCAATTTCCTGCTGAAAGATGAAGTGACCTCGGCCGTAAACTATTTTTCCATTATCCGAGTGATAGCGGAGGGCAATCATAAGCTGGGTAAAATCGCCGGCGCTATGGGGATCGAGACTTCCGGCCTGACGCCTTATCTCTCTACCCTCAGCGATTTGGGCTTTATCGTCAAGGACACGCCTGTGACGGAGAAAAATCCAGAGAAGTCCCGCAAAGGGCTTTACTTCATACAAGATAACTTTGTGCGCTTCTGGTTCCGGTATGTCTACCCGTATAAGGGAGAACTGGAATTGGATAACTCCCGGCTCGTCATGGACGAGATCGAAAAAGATTTTGAACAAAAGTTTGTAGCCTTTGCTTATGAGGATGTCTGCAGGGCCGTTTTTGCGGACTTGTGCAGAAACAGGGAAATTCCATTTACGCCATCCCGTATAGGGGCCTATTGGCTGAATGACCTTGACAGCGATACCGAAATCGATGTAATGGCGGTAGACCACCAGAATCATCAGGTCTTTGCCGGCGAATGCAAGTTCCATGTCAAGCCAGTGGATGCGCCGGTTTTCTTTGCCCTGCGGGACAAAGTGCAGGTGTCCGCAGAAATCCAATCAGCATTCAAAGGCTATCAGTTCCTCTACGGGGTGTTTTCCAAGAGCGGCTTTACTCCACGGCTGCTTGATATGGCCGGACAGAATCCCAGCCTGTTCCTGATCAACGAGGACAAACTCATCCAAACAAATACCTGATGGTAAAACCAGGGCGGTGAAGCGATTCACCGCCCTGGTTATTTGCTATCCTCCTGGCCGCTTTCAGGGGAGACGGTTTCAGGCTCGCCCCCTTCGGTGTTTTCGGCGTCTCCCTCGGCGGCAGGCTCGCTGCTTTGCGCATCAGCGTTTTCCTCCACCAGCGTTTCCGGGAAGTAAATTTCCTGGAGCGTCTTGTCCTGTTCGGCCAGCAGTTCTTCAGCCAGCTGGTCATTGTTGCGGGAGATCAGGGCCACATGAGCTACGCCGTCGTTCTCCAGCTCAGTGATGATGCGGGCCTGCTCCGGGCTTGCCAGCACTGTGATGGTAGCAGACTGCTGCGGCTCTTCATCTTCTGTGGGCTCCTTGGTATTGTCCACATTGATGCCATCAGAATCCGTGACGGAAAGGACCTTGACAAAACGCAGTTCGGGTACTTCTTCCGCAGTCTCCAGGAAGTGATAGATGCGGACAATATCATTGGGCTGGAGCTTATCCGACAGTCCGGAGGCCAGCGTTTTTACGGTCAGGGAGATAGCAACCTTACCAGAGGGGATGTCGTTGAGCGCCACATCGGAGGAAACTGGGACGCTGCTCACCTTACTGGTGAGAATATAATCGCCCGCAGCCAGATCCGCCGTCACATACAGGCCCTCCACATCATCAAGACTGTGAGCCACATTGGCGGGAAGGTTGTAGCCGCCTACCTCCACAACCTCAGCGTTTTCTTTTGTGACCTGCTCGCCTTTGAGCACGGGCTGGGTGATACGGACAATTTCCGTTTTCCCGTTGGTCTGCCGGGCAATGGTGGGCAGCGCCACAAAAGCGATGACCGCTGCCAATACCAGAGACAAAATACCGAAAATAAATCGGTTGTTGAGTTTCATAAGCACATTCTCCTGTCATAAAAATAGTTCAGCCAGCGTTGCAATCGAGCAGCCGCAGGCAAGAAAAGGTAAGAACGGAATGGCGATGGGCTGGCGGAGCCGGGAAAGCCTTCGGAACAGAAGGGCCATCGGCATGGCAAAGACTGCGGCCACAAAGAAAACCAGAGCCATCCCGGAAGGACCGTAAATCAGCCCAAGTATCCCACAGAATTTAATGTCGCCTCCCCCAAGCCCAGTTCCACCCGTTGCCATGGCAGCAGCCAGAGGGATGCAAAAGCCAAGCAACGCCCCCGCCAAAGCCTCGGCAACGGCAGGCCAGAGCTGCCCACCGTCCCCGGCAAGGCAGACCTTGAGCAGCGGAGCCAGAGCGGCGAAGGGCATAAAAAAGGCGAGCGCCCGATCCGGCACCCGCCTATATAGAATATCGTAAACAGCAAAACCAGCCACAACAGAGAAAACGGTGAGCAGGTATGCCGGCCACAGGCTACTCGCGGTTGGTGTACCAATCATCATAAAGGCTCCCGTCGATTGAAACATAGTCGTTCAGGTTGATGCTTAACATTCCATCAGGGGTCCAGGTGTCCCACACCTGTGTAAACACGGTGTAGTCTGTGGAATCCGGGAACCATAGCGGACTGAAATGCACAGTCCGGTTGTAGGTAGAGAACTCATTGGGCTGGAAGGTGAATTTGGCACTCCGGCCGCTGGACACCCGCTGCAGAAGGCGTAAGTATGTTTCGTACTGGAACTCGGGAAACACGGAAAATGCCGTCTGTGGATGGGTGATGTGGCTGGTGGGCGCGTCGGTGGAAAGGGTGGCTGTCACATCCTGCTTGACGCCATACCCGCTTTTCATTGACTTCCCGGAGGCCGTGGGCACAATATCATCCGGCATCAGGGACATCACACCGCTGATGGAGGCAGAATAGCCAGTGTACTCGTACTCCCAATAGCCTTCATCGACCCAGTGCCCCCAGTCATCGTGGTCACACCAAACCCAAACCGGTACCCAGTAGCAGCTCCATACACCCCAGTTGGCAGTGAGCTTCTGCGGCTCATTGGGGAGTGAGGGCGCGGTGTAGCCGGGGTTGGTATCCGTTGCTGTCGGATCTGGAGGGATATGTTCGTTCAAGTCCACGATCTCCGCAACAAAGGTATCTTGTGCGGTATAGGCCCCGCTGACGGAAACCGTGATGGTTACCGACTGTGGAGTGGAGGGCGTGTGCCATTTGACCCAGACCACCTGGCTGTCGCCCGCCGGGATGACTATATCATTGACCCGGTAGGTGGTGCCGAGAATATGGAAGGTCACCGAGGCCGGATTGTCCGGTGTTAAATCCGTATCCGTCCGCAGAGTAACGGATGTGATCACATCCGTATCTACCCGATACTCTACATCGGGCGCTTCAATTTCCCCTTCGGGCGGGCGCTCATCGAACCAGACGATGCCGACGCCCAGACTGCTGATGATGTCAGCGTTGCTCTGCTTGCTTGTGGTGCTGCCTGTCCATGCGGGCAGGCCGAGGTCGCTAAATTCCAAAAACATCGACAGAGGCAGATTCTTGTGGGTGAGGGAAGTCATGGTTTTCCGAAGCGCCCCGCCGGATTTTTGGTCATACAGCGCCGCCTCTGTAGCGGTCATACAGTAATACTGGCCGTTATGCGTAAAGTATGCAATGGGCTCGATCAGCAGCTTATAGTCGCCGGCAATCATCCGCTCATAGTCCACACCGGCCGCTTGGGCAACCATCTGGCAGGCATACTCCGAACAAAAATATCGCTTGATGGCCTCAATATTGCTCTGTCCCTTGCTGCTGACGATGGTGGGCATAGACTGTGCTGGCTTGATGCAGGAGTATGCCACGCCAGACTGGAGGGAGAGTGCGGTGCCGCCCAGATACTGTAACTTGTTGACTTTCCCAAAGTGCAGGACGCTGTTTTTTTGTACCCGGTTGGAGAAGTCTACGGGGGAAGATATTGCTGTACCGCTATCGGCATCCACAACGGTGATCCGCACACCATCATTTCCAGGATTCCAGAAATTAGAGGATGTGCCTTGGCCCATGCTGCCGCCACCGCCGTCAATATTTCCGTTACCGCCCTCCGCAAACGCGGTGGAAGGGAGCAAACAAAATACCAGGGCAAGGCTGCACAGGAGGGCGAGAAGTCGCTTCAAATACATCACACTCCGTTCTTCTTAAAATAGAAAGGCCGCCACAATTCTGTGACGGCCAATCAGGGGTATATTCAGTTGTAGATTGGTCAGCCCATATTGCCAACCTGCTTGTTGATGTCTCCATCGCTATCACCGACAGACTGTTGAACATCGCCGGGAACTACCCACCCAAACACTGGATTATACACAGCGCCGTTGCCATTGCTGGCTCCGGGGGCCGGCTCGTTATTGGCCGGCTCCTTTTCCGCAGGGGGAGTGGTGACCTTGGGCACTTCCGGGTCAGGATTGACCGGATGATCTTCACCGGGGTCTTCCCGCTCGGTTTTCCCTTCTGGCGCGGGCGGAGGCGTTGTTTCCGGTTTCTCCGTGTCCGTGAAGTCGATCACGACTTCATCCTCAGTTTCGGAGGTCACCTTGGGGTAATCCTCTTCAGGACTGGAGGACTGGCCGGGCGCATAGGCTCCGGCGCCGCTCTCACCGTCTGTCTGTGTGCCGCCATCCGACCAATCGCTGGTCGTGCTGCTGGGCGGGGATTCTTCCGGCTTGAAGTCTTCTGTGCGATCCCGGCTGGCAAACCAGCAGACGCCCAGGATGGCAACACAGAGGACGGCCAGCGAAGTAACGATAAAGCCTTTGGATTGGAAAAACTTCTTCATGTGTGATACACTCCTTTTTTGCTGTTATATAAAGCCTATACTGTAGTTCTGGCTGAATTTTCAACAGCACGGCTAAAATTTGGTGTTGTGGTAGCCGGTCAGTTCTACCCGCTGGGTAATGGTGGGGTAACTGTGTCCAAACATCCGCACATAGAAGTCAACATCACAGTAAAAGATGTACTCCACACGGTCGCCCACCACATTGAATTCAAGGCTGATGTCGGAAACCGTGTAGTCATCGGTAGAGAGAGGGACCTTTTCAGCAAGGCCGCCGGCAACTGTGGCCTCCAGCATTTCTGTGTAGTCCCGGCTGGAGTAGAGGGTGCGTAAATACTCTTCAAAATTGGTTTCCCTCTGGGAGCGGTAAGTATCTGCGTAGATGGTGGCGCTCAGATTGTTCAGCTCCATTTTAGCCCCGTTGCGGATGTTGATGCAAGTAATTCTCACCGAGGCATACAGTAGCAGGAAAGAAATGAGCATGACAACTCCAACCACAAAGAAGCAGGCGAAGAAGGTGATCTCCCCCCGCTCGTTGCGGAGCGGCCGGTGCAGCTGTGAGAATAAACGCTTCATAGGCCACCTCACTTCCAGTAATGTTCGCTGACGCCGGAGCCGCGGGCCACCACCGTGATGTTGACCAGATCCAGATTCCAGAAGCCGCCCAGCTTGGCATCCCCCTCAATGGTAATATAGAAGGGCGTTCCCAACTGGATGGCCCGGGACATCCCGGAAGGTGTGGGAGATTTATATGTGGCGTCAATCGAATAGGTGATATTGTCGGCCCCCTCGATCTCCGAACAGAGGAAATCAAAGAGAGCATCCGTCTCGCTGTTGATGCCGCCGGACAACTGGATCTGCTTGACCATCTGATCGGCTGCATGGTCAAGCTCCTGTTTTGTAGAGATAATGCCGAACAGGTCGATGATAAAGGCCAGCAAAACAACGGCAATGAAGATAAACACCACCGTGGAAAAGTAGTTGGCCTCGCCCCGCTCATTTTTTAATGCACTGCGGAGCTTTTGCAGTATGCTATGGATAAAAACCACCACCTTTACTCAGAAATAAAAACAGCCGCTCCCGGCCGGAGCGGCTGCATTACAAATTTTTGACTGTACCAAGTATAACAGATATGGATTTACGGCTCAAGGGCAAGGCTGTGCCAATGTAAGGACAATTCTGTGCCAATCTTGTGTTCAACTGAATTTAGGACGAAATCTTCTGAATTAAAATATGTTACGCAAAGCAAGGCTTCATTGCAGTGCGTGTATCTCGTTCTCCAGGTCACTGATGACACTCATAATCTTTTCAAAGGATGGGATTTCTCCATAAAGCATATTTTGCATGGCGGTATAGTCCGTCCAAAGGGCATCGAGTCGATATGAAGGAGGGAGCAGTTTCAAGGTGGCAGGGACAGCTTCTGGATATTTTGCCCATGCCCGTGGGTAGAATTTCATTTTGAAATTGACTACCTTTTGCAGAAGATCCAGATGAACAAATGCTTTCTCCTTCACGGGACTGATCGCCATACAGTACAAATCATAATAATGTCGGGAATACCGTTGAGGCATCAACAGATGTTCAGGTCGGTTTGCTTCATGATGTAGGATGGTGGCCTTTTCCCAAAAGGTCCGCTCTGGAGCTACGGTCAGAACTGATACAGTTCTCTGCTTGAATAACTGGGGATACTGCTCTGCAGTATAAGGTGTGATATCTACCATATCGGCTGGCGTCCATGCAGCCAGCGCACCGATTTCCAAGCGGATGACCTGTAGCGTGGAGGTATCTGTAAACAGATTTGGATAAGCAAAGATAACCGTTTGAGGATCTTCTTCATCTATGTAAAGGTTGGCCGAAGTCCCCAATTCGACAGAAAGATCCTTTTGCATCCGTGGGCAAAAATCTTCCGACAGAAAAATTTCTGCCCTGCGATTTGCCTCTTTATTGAACGCATCCTGTTTGGTGTTAGAGCGTTTCTCCCAGGGTTCATCTATGCGATACCCCAGTACACGCCAGTCCAAAATCAAATCAATGTCCTCAGAAAAACGACTAATCAGATGGTATCCTTTTGACAGGCTGGTGCCCCCTTTGAAAGTGACTGCTTCTTTCCACGGGGAGCGATGAAATAGATAGTCCAGCGTCAAACACACCCAAAAATCCTTTTCGATAATTGCATCGTTTAGCCCTATTTTAGCAGCCGTATTATGAAATAATTCCCGCCGATCATCAGCAGACAGTTTGGCGATTTCAATCATTCTCTTTTTCTCCTTTGCAAATTTCCCTTATCACATTATAAACCCAGTCTGTTGCTTCAGAGCCCTCTCGAAGTAATGCCGCTTTTTCCTCGGTGTTCAGCCGGTGAGAGAGGATCCGTATGACCTTTGAATCAGTGTTTTCTTTGCCAAGAGTTTTTAGAGCCTGAATTACTAAAATTGTTGTAGGAGATAAGCCCGTTATTTCTTTATTAGTCCGATGCTTAAATTCGATTTTTGTCTTATCCCATTCATATGTTTTGTAGGGGCCATCACTGATATACGACCACACAGCAGTAACCTGTGTGGACAATCCCAACTTATTCAGAGCAGTATCCCCACAAGGCGCTATGGTCCAGTGATAACACCTTGCAAGAGCATTGGCAATCTCATTTGGGTCAGCAGCAACATATTCCTGCAAGAGTTTACTGTATTTGGGCTTTTCAAATACACCACGGATAATGCGGCGTAAAGTTCCTTCTTTGATTAGACGGCTAATAATTTGCTTGATTGTGTTGGTGTCTGTAATATCAGCAAAATCTGAATTGACAAATACGCTGCCATCCGGAGCCTGCATAATTCGTTCACGGATTTTTTCCATGTAACTGTTGCTCATATGCTTGGCCTCCTTTCTGTAACCAATATTATATATAATTGGTTACAAAAATGCAATGAGCATTTCGTAATTAGGATTGCCATAGCCAAAAAATTTATACTGATTTTTCAGCATCGAAACCGGATGACATCGCAATAAAAACAACCGCCTGAGAAGCAGCTATTTGATACTTCCCAGGCGGTTTTCGGGTTACAGGTTCTGCCGGATGATACGGGTGATAATTCCAAGAGCGATACCGCGCTCCACATCCAAATGGGTGACGGCAAAGGATACATCATCCTTCTTTCCGGGCATCCGGTAGTCATAGCAGGAATGAGCCACCGCATTGACGCCATTGGCAAGCCGGACATAGACCACGCCCTTATGCACATCGGTCACTTTTCCGGCATACTTGCCCTGGATTCGGCACTTCTGGAGATTGTCCCGGTCGGTGTTTTCAGATGTGCTCTTGATGTCGGCACGGATTCCGAGGTCTTCAAGGCTGTTGCGCCGCACATTGAGAATGCGGACCAGCACTTCATCGCCCACGGAGAAACGCTCGTGGGCATCGCCGATCCAGTCCCAAGCCAAATCACGGGCCAGAATTGAGGTTTCAACGCCGAATACCTCGACGCGGATGACCTTCTCCGCAACAGCGATGACCCGGGCCTGAACAATACGCCCCTCGTAGATGCGGTACTTCCCCTCGGCGTCCAAATCGAAATAAAAGGTCTGACGCTTCCGCATCATAGCCTCACGGCGGCTTGCGACAACGCTGCGGGTCTTGGAGTCGATGCCGCGCACCACAAAGTCAATGTCCGCCCCCAGCATATTCCCTAAAATCTTGTTTTGACGCAGCATCAGGTCGGCATACTCCTGGCCGGAAGGGCTGCGGCCCAGATTGATCATCATCTCCTTGATGGGGATAATGATGCGGAAGCCCTTGTAATCCACTACGGCCACAGTTTTGCGGTTGTCCAGCTGCTCAATGCCGCCCAGCTGCCCTGTGAGGATGCGGCGGGTGCGGTAGGCGTTGTGGATCTCGTGCCAAATGACATCCTCGCGGTCTTCCTGTGTTTCCACCTCTTCACGACTGCGGATGGTCAGGATAGAGGCGTCACTGCGGTGTGTTACGGCGGTCCGGCGCAGAGCAGACGCAGTATCTACCGGCGCCTCCTCTTGGGGAGCGGTATCCTCTGAAATGGGTGTTTCTCCCTCATCAGGCGGCGCCGTATTCTCAACAGAGGCGGAAGATTCCACAGCCTGCTCTTCAGCAGCCGGAGCCTCCGCAGAGTCCTCATTCTCGCCATGTACGGGATCTTCCACAGGTGCCGCCTTTTTCCGCCGGGGTGCCCGCTTGGGCTTGGGGGGAGCCGGCTCCCCAGCAGTTTCGGAAACCGTCTCCGCCGGGATGCCATCTGCACCTTCAGCAGACAAATTGGAAGGAGTCTCTTCCTCACCGTCGCCATCCTCACCGGCCGCCGATCCGGCAGGCTCATCCGAATCGGAAGGGGCGCCAGAGGCCGTGCCGTCACCCTCGGGGGCAGCTTCATCAGACGCCTCCGTTTCCATAAACTCAAGGGGAGGGTCAGAGCCTTCCAAAGTGGCGTCGCCATCAGATTGATCCGTAGAGGCGCTGTCATTGGTCTGATCCATAGAGGCCAGCAGCGCACTCAAATCGTCACTGTCAGGCGGCGCCGCCGCATCAGCCGGGGGGCCAGCGGAAGAAATGGTACCGTCCGCGGGGGCGGTGTTTTCAGGAACAGGAGTTTCCTGCTCCAGCAATACTTTTTTCTTGGTTGCCATAAAATTAACCTCCTATGTTTTGTATTAAGAAAGGATCGAGTCCTTATCTGTCGTGATGATGCCATTCGGAGCCTCTGCGGTTGGAACGGCTGCGGTCTGCTTGGTGCCGGTAGATGTGCTGGCCGCTTTCGGCTTTTTCTTCACTGGCTTTTTAGGCGCGGGGGCCTGCGGCTTTGGCTGTGCCGCAGAGGGTTTCGGTTGCTCCTGTTCCAGCCTGCGCCATTCGGGGATGTGGGCGGATGCCTTGCAGGAACGGAGCTTGGATGCCTCCGGATGTTTGGAATAGTCCATTTTGTCTACCTTGAGAACTTTTTGCCCCCGGATGATGACCAGCGCCTGCTTGATAGGCAGCCGCAGAACTTCGTCCGGGGTGAGGACAGGACGCTTGCCGACACCAGAGGTTTCCCGGTATTCCGGCGTGTAGTTGGAGATACGCCAGGTACCCAGCTGCTTGGATTTGCTGGATACCGACACAGAAGCCAGTCCCGTGCGGGAAGAAATAAACTCCGCCGTCAATTCATCCGTGCAGCCCAGAAACAACTGCGCGTCGCAGTTGCCCAGAATTTCCTGCCAGAGATTGAGAGGATACCGATTCTGCAAGCCCGCCAAGTTCTGAAACACACAGCTCATAGAGATATTTCTTGAACGAATGACGCTTAACCGGCGGGAGAGGTCTGGAATGGTGCCGCAGGCTGTTAATTCTTCACCCAGGACATGCACCGGCACCGGCAGCTTGCCTCCTTCGCAGTTCTTGTCTGCATACCGCACCAGCTTGATGAAGCAGAAGGACAGGAACAGGCTTGCCAGAAAGTCAAAGGTGCTGTCCTGGTCGCTGGTAACAAGGAAGTAGGCGCACCGCTCCTGGCCGGGCAGATCCAAGTCAATTTCATCCCGGGTGGTGATCTTCTTAATCAGCTCCGACTGGAACACCTGCAGACGGGAGCCGAGGCCGATGATGACGCCGCTGCGGACTGTATCGCTGGCCTGCTTATACAAGCTGTATGGCGCTTTGGCCGGATGGGTGGGCGGCAAGTTCTCAAACAGGCTGTCCAAATCGGACTCGCCGCTTAAAGTCAGCAGCCGGTACACCTCTCCGATATTGCGGTTTTGCTCTGCATAACTCTGGTCCACATAGAGGACGAGGGCTTTCAGCAAGTTCATCTCGCAGGAATCCCAGAAATGGTCGCCCTTGCCGTTGTTGATGGTGTTCTTAATGATGACATCTACAAAAAGCTGCGCCATCAGTTCCTGCCCCTCCACTTCGGAAAGGCAGTTCCAACTGTCCGAGTTTTCCGGATTGACCAAATTGAACACCTTGACACAGTACCCCTGATCCCGCAGATACTCGCTGGATTTTTCGTAGAGCTCACTTTTCGGATCTGAAATAATCAGGGATTCTCCGCGGACCGCCGCCTGAAGGATACGATTCATGCAAAAGGACCGGGTTTTCATGCTGCCGCTGGAGCCATACACAGCCAGATTGCCGTTGATATGGGGATTTTCGGGAATACAGACAGCCTTGTTGTCCAGCATTCCCAGTACAACGCCTTTATGCTTGCGCAGGTCAGGCACCAGATCCAACACACCAGCCATTTCCTTGCGGCTCATCCAGCCGGAGGTACCGTAGGTGCCCTTGGCCGAGTAAATGAAATTCCGGTCAGTATCATATTCGCCGGTATCGCTGTAGCCCATGCGCATGACCATGAGCAGCAGGACTGCCAACAGGCCGATGCAGATCAGGACACCGTACACTCCGTAGGGCGGACGAAATACGGAGGCCAGACAGGTAAAAAAATCGGGTGATGCCATCGCCGGAGAAGTTCCGTCTCCGGGGATGCCGCCACCCTGTTTCCATACTGCATAATTGCCAAACAGCTGCGCCAGGAAACCGCCTGCGTATAGAATCGCAAATGCGGCGGCCGGTGCTGCTGCCAGGCCTATGATCAGTTTCTTTTTGTTTATGGGAACAACCTCCCCTCGAATTTTGTAAAGTCAATGGTTTGCAGGTGTACCCGGTCACCGCAGTAGCGGCGCAGCACATCTGCTTGAAAATCAAAGCAGATCAGTGTACCGGGGCGTTCCATCAGTTCGAGGGAGGTGTTAAAGCGCACGATCCGGGGCAGATCGCAGAAGTAACCGAACAGCACCGGCGTTCCATCCGGCTCTGCGGCATCCTGCTCCATGGCACTGCCGGGATTGCCGGCGGAGAGGCCCTGTGACAGAATGCGGTCAAGTTCCGCGGTTTTCACAGGGTCACACAGTAACGCCAGTATCACCTCTCCCTGATGGTCATTGGTTAGGAAATAAAAGTGGTCGTAGCTGCCGTCCAGCATGAAGTAGTCATGCTTGGCCCCGCCGGTACTGGTGAGTATCTGGTAGGCCAGATCCATGCTGTCCCCCAATACCAGTCCATGTACCTGCTCGACACGGTACTGCTGGGCCAGACGCTGCTGGCATAGAATGTTCCAGAGGAGCGTTTTTACCCGCAGTTCGGATTTGTAGCGCCACTTCATCAGAGCGCCCCCGCTATTGTAGGTCACAAAGATGCCGGTGGGGGCCAGCAGCACCCCTGCGAAGCGGGAGCTTCGAATCTGGGTGGCATCAGCCCCCAATTCCTTGACTTCGCGTGAACTGTAAAACACAGGATATGTTACAGCTTCGCCGCCAAAACCGGTCTGGGCAAAGACCTTCGGCTTTTCATCCGGGTAGAGCAGTACCCCGGCATTGCCTATAGTGATATAGGTTTCCGCGAGGCGGTGGAGCCGAAACCTCCGGTTTGCTTCGCTTTTGAGCCGGTTGGTTTCTGCGTCTCCTGTAAGGCAGAATGTAAAACGCTCGGGCCATCCGTCCAGCAGAGCTGACTTGGCTTTGATCCCCAGCCGATAGCCCCGGAGCCGGTCCCGGTAGTAGGTGCGCAGCAGTCCGGCCTTTTTGAGCGCAGTCACGACCGCCTCCAAGTAGTAAGGACTGGCGGGAAGGCGGTTGAGCTGGCTGGTGGGGAACTCTCCCGAAATAGCGGTCAGCGATAAAAGCCGGAACGGAAGCGTATCCGGCTGTGGAAAATAGTTGGTGCTTTTCCCAAGTAGTCACCTCCCTTGAAAGCACAGGATTTTTACCGTAATGACTGAGGACTTCGGTAAAAATGGGCCTCCCCATGAGGGGAAAAAGCCCGGAAAATCGGGCGTTTCAGCCGCTTCACTGAATGTCGGGCCGGAGAAGGCCCAAAATGGTCAAAAATCCGAGATGGATTTTAGACTCGTTTTATGCTCTGTCAGCCATTGCGGAAAACGCTGCTTCTCCATGATATAGATTTTTGTGCAATCCTGGTCGCCCAGTTCAGCCGTGTTATAGGCGTCGCACAACAGGCCGGTATCATCAGCCATCACAAAGGAAGAGAGAAGATCCAGTAATTGCTTTTCCGACAAATTATCGTAATCGCGTATCCTCCTGTCGGGAAGTGCCCGGTCATAGACCTGGGCGAAGCAGACAACGCAATCGCGGTAATACGGAAGTGGGTGTTCTCTGGCGTATTGATCAAGGACAAAATAGAGCGGGTCCAACAGGAACTCATCGCTTTGCCGCTGTTTGCGCTTTGGCAGCAAACAGGGCAGCGTCACCTCCAGCACCCTGTTCTCGCAGTTGACAGTGATGCCGTGCGTTGCACCGGCGGATTTGAGATAGTCACCTTTGCGGATGGTTGTACTGGAATAAATCAGATGCCGCAGCCGGCAGGCAATCCGCTCTGCCCGTAAAGCGGCATCTATGGAAAGCGTTTCATAGTTGTCGGGGTAACGCTGGATGTCGGTGGTGTCCAGCGCGTACAGCGCATTACTCAGACGGGATATATCGTCGAGAATGCTTCCAATGCGGTGGGATATTAGTTTTCGATCCAATCATGTGCCTCCTGCTTTCTTGAAATAATTTGTCCGGCCTTCCTCGTCTACAGTACAAAATCCGGATATGCCCGGACAGTCGATTTGGGCGATTTGCGCCGGAGCATCGACCAGCATAATACGGCGGCATCCCCCTTTGTTGCCCCGCAGAGCATGGCAGACAAGCGCCTCTTGTCCGGCGGCAATATAAGCGATTTCATATAATTCACCGTCGGCAAAAAACACGAGTTTAACGGGAAAATCAGCCGGAGCGTGGTAATCTACCCGTCGGATGAAGTCCAGCAGGACCCACACTGCCCGGACAAGCGCATGGTCAGTTTTTGGTGCTTGCCCTGCCAGGAAATAACCACCGCCGTCTGTTTGAAAAATGCGGCCCTGCCTCTCCAAATGAGAGAGCAGGGCCTTTGCAGTATCTTCTTTGCCAGGGTGAAAACAAAGAAGCTGGTGTTCACAGAGGCCGGGGTACATCGTCACGATCCGCAACAAGTCCGCAGCCTCGTTTCCATAGATTTCAGCCCTGGTCTTCATGGGGCTCACCTCCTTTATCAAAGGCGTCAATCAGACGCATTCAAAGCGCATTGTTAAAATAGAAATTGCGGAAAGACGCCATTTGAGCGTCAATCCGGCGTTTTTCGAGAACAATAGGAAAAAAGGCGTCTTATAGGCGTATTGAAACTGTCAATGATGCGTTTTCCGAAGATTACAGCAATCCTCTTTATTGGGATTTACAAAATCCCTCCAGAATTGATAGTGTTCCGTTACATCTTCACAGATTGTCTTCTGTGGGATATGTATCTTTTCTACGATCCGCTGCTTTTCTTTCAAAGGAAGATGATAGTAGCCTCCTTGCCGCACGGTATATTTAGAGAAATCAACACCCCGAAACCACTGCTTAATCCACGAATTGACGCGCAGAAATTCAACCACACACCGCTCAATTCCCAAATCATTCAGCTTGTCGAAATCCATGTATTCCTCAACGATGGGGCTTAATCGGATTGCTACATCATACCCTTCCGCTTGCAGAGCCTGAATTGCGCGGATACGCTGGCTGGGAGGACTGGCCTTTTCAAATTGGGCGGTTTGTGCATCGTCTAGGCAGGTCACGGTAATTTGAATATGGGCCAGTTCCTTGTCCAAGATCTCTAAATATTCCGGGGCAGCGGGAAGTGCAGACTTCGTGACGATGAGATAGCTTACCCTGCACAGGTTCATCTCCTGGATGGCCTGGTAGGTAGTGCGGTACTGGAGTTCACAGGGCTGAAAACAGTCTGTCATGCCTCCAAGCCTGATGATGCTGCCGGATGGGAGACTGCGGATTTTCCGCCGGACCTTTTCAATGTCCGCAACACGAGGATGCGCCGCATCCCATAATCCACGAAAATGAAGCAATGAACGGGCATAGCAGTAGTTACAGTTGTGTTGACAGCCGCAGCCGTAAGTATCTAAACGGGTGTTATATTTGCATTTGTCGCCTTCATTGCCTCCAACTTGCTTAAAGAAACTCTTAAACTCGCTTTATATCACCTCTCAATTCTTTGTTTGATTACTTTATTGTCGGATACATTGGACTCACCTCATATAAAATTCTAAATGGTTGCGGAGGACGGTACTGCCCCGCCGTCTGTTGGTAAAGCATCCAACCATGTTCTTTACACTACTCCGCGCAATAAAGGGGCTGTTGCAAAATGAATTTTTGATACATGATATTGAGTATTGCTATGTAAGGATAAACAACATCATGTAGAAATTTTACATTTTGCAACAGCCCCTAGAGAAAATGCCTTTTAAGCGGAATCAGCTTGTTCTTGGCGCTTGCGCTCCAAAAGCTCCCGCAGCTCCCTGCGGTCTGTGGTTATAAGGTCTTTTTCCAATGGGCTGGCCTTGAACTCCACCATGATATTGTTATTATTGGTAGAGATCAGGCCGCTGCCGCGCTCAAAGTGTGTGACCTCCATCGTTTCTGCGTCAGAGAGATGGAGGGTGTCCTGGACACGCTCCGCTTCGTCATCCTCCAGATTGAGAATGATTTTAGTCTTGCTGTTGTTGATGATGCCTTTTCCGAAACGCCCTTCGTCCAGATTGAAAAAGTCGTTAAGGTCCTGGCTGGCACAGATCGCTGACCCACCGAAGCCGCGGACGGTTTTGAAAATTTCCAAAACGAAATCGCCGGCCAGCCGGGTACCCGTGGCGCCTGCGCCGGAAAGAAGCTGCCAGCACTCGTCAATAAAAATGGCTTTTTCCTCGGTGCGGTCAGCTTTGGCGCGGTCCCAAACGAAATCAAGGGCCACGAACATCCCCACAGTCAGCAAATCACCAGTAAGCGAGGAAATATCCAGTACGGTGTACTTATTATCCAGCCGCACATTGGTCTGCTTGTTAAAGGTACTGGCGGAGCCATTCACCAGACGGTTGAGGATATGGGCCATGCGAGTGGTTTCCGGGGCGGCCTTCAAAATCTCATACAAGTCGCCCAGCACCGGCATCTCCCGGTAGCAGCCCGGATTGGCCGGGTCTTCCAATGAGGCGTTGTCATGGGTGATACCTTTGGAATTGTAGGTGCGGATCAGAGCCTCATCCAACAGCTGCCGTTCCTCGTGAGACATATCGGGTATCAACAGACTGAAGAATATGTGGAGTTGCTGGATTTTGGCGGCCAGTTCGGAGAGCTGGATTCCCGGCCCGTCCAGAAGCTCACTGACCGACCGATCCACCTTGCGGATCTCCATCACATTGATGCAGTGCGGGCTGGCCGGGGAAATCTGGATAAACTCCCCGCCTACATTGGCACAGGCACGGTGGAATTCGTGCCCTTTCAGAGGCGCAATGATGAAAACGGGAATGTTTTTCCGCCTCATTCTTAACGCCATGAGCTGCATCGTAAAGGTCTTGCCTGCGCCGCTGGTACCCAGGATCGCCATATTGGCGTTCTTGTAAATCGCAGAGTTGAAAATATCCACGATGATGAGGGAACTGTTATATTTGTTGACCCCCAGAAGGATTCCGTTGTCGTCGCACATCTCAAATGAAGTGAACGGATAGCAGCTGGCCGCGCCTCCAGTCAACAGGTTGCGCTTACCACGCTCGAACAGTCCCTTTTCCATGGAAACCAGCGGGAGGGCAGAACAAAATGCCTGCTCCTCCCGAAAATGGCAGTTGCAGACATCCATATCCTGCGAAAGCAGGAGCTTTTTTATTTCGCTGGCCTTCCACTCCAGGTCCTCCACAGAAGGGGCAGTCACAGTAATCAACAAGTTGAGATAATAGAAATCTTCGTTGTTCGCAAGGCCCTCCTTCAGAAAATAACCGCTCCGAATAGCGCCGTCTATATCATCGAAGTCCGTGTTCGTGTCGCTGGCATCCTTGATTTTTGACCGGTTGATGCGGAGCTGCTGGCCGACCCGCTGAATAATGCGCTCTTTGGGTTGACGCGAAAGAAACATATCGAGGTCAATACCATCACCGGCATTGACGATCAAACTCAACCAGCCTGCGGGCACCTGGGTTTTGTAACCATCTGATGGGACGAGCAGATAAGTATAGTACAGCCCGTCTATGCAGAGATACCGTCCATGGGTGAAGTCGATGCTTTTGGGCGCGGCAAATTCAACTGCCGGGATGCGGTCAATCTCACCCTCCCGTCCCTTTTGGAGATACTGTGCCACAATTTCCTGTGCCCGTACCGACAGGGGCTTGACTGCACTTTCATTTCGGCACAACAAATTATAGAAAACATCTACGGTAAATTCGTCCTCATTTTCGTGGACAACGACCTCGTTGCCGCATTGACGCAGGTAATTGGATGCCGTGTGGACAGCACTTTGGAGAGATTGGATTGCCTCATCTTCCTGTTCGGAGCGCCGTGTGTTGTTCCAAGGCTCATACTCAAAAATCAAAAAGAAGCGTCGTGTAACCGCCTCATGGGAGCCGACCTGTTGAACAAAGTCCAAGTAGTCCTCTTGCATCAAGCGGCACTGCTCATTGTCCTCCTGCGCCATTTCACGGCGTACTGTGTCCAGGTGGCGGTTGATGTCGGCACGCCGGGTAAGCACTTTGATCTGCAATTTAACAGGACTGATTTTTAGGTATGAGACGAAAGAGTAGATAATATTTCTCTGTTCCCGTGCGCTCCGCAGCATGAAGTTGATGGGGACCACCTCAACCACCTTGACAAATTGGTGGTCTTTCGTGTAGATAATGCCGTTGACGATCTTCTCAATGGGCAGATAGTCTGCCACCGGATTGACGCAGGGAGGCTTTTCCTCCTTGATATGGGCTGGGCGTTTAGGCATCCGCTCTTTTTCAGGTCGCTTCTTTGCTTTCTTTTTCGCCTTATTGGCCTTGACAGGCCGTTCCTTCCTGGTGTTTTTCTTGGGCCGGAGTTTTTCGCGGATCTCATATCCACGGACTTCATCAAACTCAGCTGGGAAATCTGCTTCACCAGACCGCCGGCGCTTCGACGCCTTGGGCTTTCTCTCCTTTGGAGGCTTCTGTTTGAAATGCTTGCCGGCTGATTTGGAGGTCCCCGTTTTTTCGCCGGGCTGTTCACCGTCACCGCCGACAATGCGGCGATTCCGCAGGTATTTCAGAAAAGTGACCAGAAACTGCGAGAGGCTTTCTCCTGAAATGCCAATGAGGGCAACCAATGCCACCGGGAGCGCAGTCAGGCATAAAGCAATAATGCGGGCAGTCAATCCAAATGGAAGGAACAAAAAAACCGGCGTCCCGATGGCAAATGCCAGGATGCCGGCTTCAATCACATTCCGCGCACGGAACATACCGCCAAAAAAAGTGCCTGTTTCTATGAAGTTCGGCGGTATGATATAAATATCATGGTCATTCTTGTTGCTCATGTATTACCTCTTTTCTGATGCCGGGGTGCGATACAGTCAGCCAATAATCCAGAAAGGACCGCCTGCTGCCGCACGGCGGCTTGCTTCGTTTAAGATGATGGATAAATCCCAGAGTTGTTCACTGCGCTTATAACTGGCCGGGTCTGCCACCATGATCTGACCATCCTTCACGCCGCGAAGAACGATGAAATGGCCGGATGAAGTGAAATGCCCCTCGGACATAATTGCCACAACCAGCTTGCCGTCAGCAAGAGCGTCCAGAATCCGCTGGGGCTCGGAAGTCGTGCAGCCGGATACCGGAAGCCCCCATTCCTCTGCAGCAGCGGGAATCAATGCGTGATAAGAGCCGCTGCTTTTGCACCAATAGCCATTGTCATATGACCACTTTGCCATTTCCACCGGGTCCACCATATCGTCCGTGAGGGAGGAAACCACGATTGCCATGGCGGTGGGCCCGCACCCATAGCCGCCGATGTTATCGGTGCCATAGGGTTGACTGGCATAGCGTTCATCCAACTGATTGTAATAAACAACCGGGGTCCCGCCGTCGGTAAAAGTTACATCTCCAAGGGAGGGGATGCTGTTCCCCGTCCACTCGTCCACATTTTGCAGCAGGCCGTCGCCTAAAAAGAGACTTAGGTTAGAGGCATAATCGGACGCCAGTTCTTTCTGCTCATCCGTAAGCGCGAAAACATGGTCGGCAAGATAAGACTCACCGTTGTAGCGAATGGTATAGACCATCCAGATCTCGGTGGAGGTGGTTTTCTCCCCGGCCTCCGGATCTTCGGATGTGACCTCACGGCTCTCCCGCACACTGGTATAAGAGTATAGATGCTCTTTGTTCTCCCGCAGGACAGTGGACAGGTCATCCAGCGAAATGCTCTCAAAGTCTTCATCCCGGGCAGCGCAATACTGTGAAACGATGAGGTTGGCGTTGTAGACCAGGCCGGAAGAATAGGGGTTTTTGACCTCCATTTTGTCGGCGCCAGAAGAGGCAAAGTCCACTTCGATACGGGCCATCACATCATCCAGCGCCTCACCCAGAATGGCGTTGATGGCAAAGGTAATGTCGTTGGCGTTTTCTACGATGGCGGTTTCGCTGTTGAGGATAGGCGTGTCAGGATCAGCTGGTGAAAAGGCATTGACCAGCCCTCCAAAAATCAGGCCGGGCAGCATCAGGAGGAAAAGGACAGGCAGCAAAAGCAGAATGGCAATGATGGCAATGATTTTGCCGATGTGCTTTCGGCCGGCCCAGACGGCTCCAGCCACAGCCCCATAGGGGCCGCCGGCGGCAGCGCCTTTCGCTGCTCCAGAGATGGCCTTGCCAGCTTTGATAGCGCCTTTGACCGTATGTGCGGCAGAGGCCGCAGCATCTACTGTTTCGGCGGAGCTGTTTTTTTGTTCTTCAGCCATTAGAGTTTGTCCTTTCTTTTGGGAGTAGGCGGCAGTTTCTTCACGATGGATTCGTGATAGGCAATCGAGCCGTCCGGTGCCATATAGGGAGATTTTTCAACCGCATCCGCAGCATACTGCTTATACCAGGCGGTACCATCTACGGAGTGAACGGTTGTGTACTGGCCTTCCGGCGCCACATACTGGTCTGCATGATACATACCAAAAGCGATGCCTTCTGGATGTTCCGGAGTGACTTCAGTGCCGGTAATGCGGCCACCGCCAATCTCCACATTCTGATAAGTGGGAATATTCTCGGCCCCGGGCTCCAATGCCGCATGACCCATGTAGGAATGCAGAGCTTCTACAGCTTTATCCCCGGTCATAGTCCCCATTTGGGTAATGCTCCCAGTAGCGACCGAGCCTATGACATTGTTGGCAAAATTGCCTCCCTTGCTCACGGATGAAGCGTAGATATGTCCGCCGATGCCGCCTGCAGCGCCGCCGACCAGCCCACTCAATCCGGAGGGCTTGGCATCCGGGGGCGTTGTGGCCGTTTTGACCGCATTATTGGTAACATTCCTTTTAATCACGCCGGCCAAGCCACCGCTGGCAAAACCAGCGCCGAATCCAGCACCGCCTTTTCCGCCACCGTTTGCACGGACATGGGAGGAATGACTGCTGCGGCCTCCCGCAAAGTGATTGCTGGCAAAGCTCTTAAATCCGCTGAATCCCCTGGCCGCAATCATAGCCTCCGCCAGCATACTGCCGCCGGTATGGCCGACATTGACGCCCAGACTCGCCATAAAAGAATCAACCTTCTGTGATACTTTAAGAAATCCGATTGCGCACATAAACCAGATCAGCACATTCCCCGAAACGGCTTCTTTGCCTACGGCGTCCACTTGTGCCTGGACTTCTTCCTCCGAAATAGCGAAAGCAGGCTGGCAGAACAGACAGGAGAGAGCTGCGACCATCAGCGCAAGGAACAAGATTTTCTTGAGTCTTTTCAAAATGGCCCTCCTTACAAAGAGAGCGGGTTGGAGATAAACGAACCAACCATGCTCGTGAACAGGCGCAGGCACCAGGCGTTCATCAGCAGAAGAAAAATCTGACCGCCCAGCATCCGGCACCAGGATTTCCAGATGTTTGATGTTGTCTGGCTTGCCCCCATGGAAAAGGCTACTGGAGCCGTATAGACCAGCACGCCGAGCAATACATATCGCTCTGCCGCTTCCAGCAGCAACTTCAGGTAGTTCCACGCCAGAATGATGACTAAAATCAGAGTGATAAGGGCCACAGCCCCATTGGCGCACACCCCGATGATGACCAGCATGACAGAATTGAAATCTGCAAAACTGAGTGCCGGCAGCTCCGAATCCATAATCCAGTTATACGGTGTGCCGCCGATGGTCAGGATCATGCTGACAATCTCATTGGAGAAGAACGCTAAAAGAATAAAAATGACGGACCGGATGCTCAATTTGAGCGGGTCTTCCGCTTCAATACCGGCTCCCAGGCCAAAGTTCTTGAACAGCTGCCACACCCAGTTGAGGAGAATGATACCGATGCCCAGTGCCACAAAAACGCTGTACATCGTTTCGGCTGCGGGAAAGTAGCGCAGAAATACCGCCATATCGCAGCCCAGTGCCCCCAAAACCGAGGTGGTTATCAAGTCAAGGCCCGCCATGACCTGCTCTGCAATCCATTCAACAATGCCGTCCAGAATACCCATAGGTCATGCCTCCTTTCGTCGGGTATCAATGTGATGCCGATCAACCTGCCCACTGACCACCCTCAAAGAAGGGGACGATATAGGACATGATAAAGCCCAGACTGTTTAAGATGGCCCAGGTGATAACAATTCGTTTGAGCCAAGCTCTGCTTTCATCCACCGTTTTACCAGAACGGGAGAAATTCATGAGCAGCAATGCTACCGAAGCGGTCACAATGGCCGCAATCGTGGAGATAGCGAGGAGCTGCGTGTAGACATCCTGCATGATTTCTGTGGCTTTTGTCCAAACATCGGTTGCGGCAAAGGCCGGCTGGCTGAACATCAATGAGACGGTGGGACACAGAAACGCCATATAAGCGATTCTGCCAATGGAAAAACGGCACGGAGGGCTGGTATCGCCGTTTCGCTTTTGGTGAGGAATCTTGCGTTTTTTCAATTTTCGGACCTCCAATCCAAATGTAATATGCGGGACTCAAACAAAAGAGGAGCCCGCAGCTCTTGTAATAGATGCGGGCTCCCTCCCCAATCAGTCGGTCATTAGGGCAGCAAAAAAGCACCTTGAAAAAGGTGCCGTTCACTGCCTGCATTCAGTTTTGGGTGCAAGTTTGAGCATATTCAGTTTAGCACACCAGGATTTACGGCTCAAGGGCAGGAATGCGCCAATTTCATTCCCGTATTCTGCCAATTATTTGCCCTTGGCCTTTTCATCTGGTTTTGGCGCTGGAAAGAACTGTTCCAGCATATCCAAACTGTCTTTGGAGGTGTACCCCCATAGTACGGAACTGAGTGCGTCAATGGCTTCCCTGCGCCTGCGGTAGTAAGTACGGAATGAGATGTCCCGGATATGCGGGCGCAGGTTCTCGATGATCTCCTCCACATTTTTGAGTTGCTGCGGGGAGATGAAGGAGTAGTAAAGCAGCCAATAATAGGCCTCGCCGTTCTTATGGCGGGTACGAAGCAATTCGACTGCCGAATCCAAAAGTTTCAGCATCTTGTGGCTGCGCTCAATGCACTTGGCATGGTGTTCAATATCGCTCCCATTCAGATCGGCGCCGGCCAGATAGATGGAATCCAGAAATTCCTCGATGGATGTGCCGTATTCGATCTCAAACTTGGAGCGCACATGCTGGACAGAAATTTCCAGGCTCCACACCACATCGCGGTATTTTTTCAACAGTTTCCAGGTATCATGGTACAGCGGGTTTTCTGCGACATCTTTTTCAACAAATTTCTTCATGGTAAGACCTCCTTATTCAATTCTCCGCGATGGGAGAGAGTGTAAGTTCAAAAGCGGTGACCTGCCTGTTCCCGCACAGAATAGACAGGCCAAAACAGAGCGTTGACAGGTCCCGTGCGCGGGGTAGTAAATCTTCCCGGCAGTCGCCCGATAAGGGATATAACTTATAGCGGGAGAGGGGACAACCAAAGCACGAAATACCTTGTGCCATCAGGATTTGAGCCATCTTTTGGATGATAATTTCAATGTGCGATTTTGAAACGCTATTGAGTTCGTTTGAAACGATAACCTCATGCTCTATACTTGGTGTGTTTTGGCTGGAGCCTGATTCATCGGGGAGTTCCAAACGGATGTTGAGCGTCATAGCGACCTCCTCTTTGTCCACCATGACATCTGATACTTCAAACATGGTGGATAGGTAATTTTTCAAATAGACCACGCTGCCGTGTCGGCCCGGGAAGGACATAAGGGAGATATAGTCCAGCGCGGCCAGCTTTTTGAGGACGCGGCCGACTGTCGCCCGGGACAACCCCCAGCGGACAGCCAGTTCAGTGTAGGCAACAAGAGGATTGCCGGTGCCGTTGCGGAAATAGACTACTGGCCCCAGGTCTGACCCCTGTACCTGATTATCGTTGTAGACGGCTGAAACCCAGAGGTCCAGAATAATATCCATTTCGGAGCATCGGCTTGTGCTGATGAGATCTGTGACAACGGAAACGGGCAGAAAGAAAAAGCCGGTATCCTTTTGGCAGGGAGCATTATATTCAAGCACCGTGTTATGCCGCGCCCAGTCGCAAATTTTATAGCGGATCACATTGCCGCGATCCAGTGTTTGAAAAGTGATAAAGTGTTGCTTCTGCAGTTGTTCCAGCACTGTCAACGCCTGGCATTGAAACCGGGTGCGAAACCATTGGGACACTTCCTTGAGTGTGCAGACCCATTCGCCCGGATAGATGGTATAGCTAATACCATCAATGCGGCGGTATGAAGTGCGGAAGTTTGCGTAGCTGCAAAGCACGGTAAAATAAAAAAGACCAGAGCCTCCGCTTGTGCGAATGCTCCGGTCTGCCATCAGCCGATGGACGAATTGCCGATAAATCCGGCATCGTGGGTAATCCACGACCTGTTTGATCTGTAATTGATATTCTGGCATGGTGTACTCCTTTTTATATATAAGGCATGAAATTCCGTATCAGGGTTAAAAAATCGTTGACTTGAACATCTACAAAGCTTATGCTATACTTGTTTCTGTATGGATCTGCTTGAAATAATATGTAGAGCTTATACAGACCTTATTACAGCCGAGCAATTTTATATTGTGGTCGCTTGTAGGCCGATGAAGCCTATTGCTGTGCCAATTTCAAGCCGATTTTGTGCCAATACAACTTTCTACAACTTTTCTACAACTTTTGCCTCAAACCAGACGGCACAGGAGGACATCCTATGGAATCCAAAAAGTTAGAAAAACCATGTGAGAATGCCACTTTTCAAGCTCTGCAAGGCGTGATGAAACCGGATGAAGAGACCGGAGGGGTGTTCCCGACCATGAAGCCGCTGGACTAAAGAGAGAATGGCATACCGAGGGCGCCAGCCTCGGTATGCCTTTCTGCGCTTCACGCGCGCCGTGGGGACCGCACCGGCGCGGGTCCGTCCGGCCGTTGATTCTTTTGCTCTGGAGGTACCTCTTTGATCAAAAAGATCGCCCTCTGGCTGCGGGACCGCCTGATCCGCAGCCGGAGCCTCAACGCCACCCGCCTGGTGGCCGGCTCCTTCGCCCTGATCATCCTGGCCGGCACGCTGCTGCTCACGCTGCCCGCGGCCTCCCGGGACGGGCAGAGCGCCGGAGTGTTTACGGCGCTGTTTACCGCCACGTCGTCCTCCTGCGTCACGGGCCTGATCCTGGTGGATACCTGGACGCAGTGGTCCCTGTTCGGACAAGCGGTCATTCTCTGCATGATCCAGCTGGGCGGCCTGGGGTTTATGACGGTCATCACCCTGTTTTCCTTTGCGCTGCACCGGCGCATCGGCCTGTCCGAGCGGCTCATCATGGTCTCCACCCTGAACCTGAACGACCTGGACGGGGTCGTGCGGATGGTGCGCCACGCCCTGATGGGGACCTTCCTGCTGGAGGGGGCGGGCGCGGCGCTGCTGTCCATCCGGATGGTGCCGGACTTTGGCCTGCTGCGGGGCGTCTGGCATGCGGTGTTTCACGCGGTCTCCGCGTTCTGCAACGCGGGGTTTGACCTGCTGGGGGGAAAGTTCGGCGCCTTCTCCAGCTTGGCCGGCTATCACGGCGATCCGCTGGTCCTGGGCACCACCGCCGCGCTGATCGTGGTGGGGGGCGTCGGTTTTTTCGTCTGGGAGGATGTCTTGGCCAAGCGCAGCTGGCGGCGTCTGAGCGTATACAGCAAGATGGTACTGCTCATCACGGCGGCGCTGATCCTGGGCGGCGCGGCCTTCTTTTTTGTGGAAGAGTTCGAAAACCCCGCCACGCTGGGCGGGA
Organism: Flavonifractor sp. DFI.6.63; assembly: GCF_024462255.1. Lineage (NCBI taxonomy): Bacteria > Bacillati > Bacillota > Clostridia > Eubacteriales > Oscillospiraceae > Flavonifractor > Flavonifractor sp. DFI.6.63. The sequence goes on from NZ_JANGBE010000002.1 coordinate 122,507, forward strand.
TGCCGCTGTGGGAAAAGGGGCTCAACGCCCTGTTCCAGTCGGTCACCTTGCGTACCGCCGGATTTGACGCCCTGGGCCAGGGCGCTTTGACCGACAGCAGCAAGGCCATGTCGGTCATCCTGATGCTCATCGGCGGCTCCTCCGGCTCCACCGCGGGCGGCCTTAAGACCGTTACCATCGGCGTGCTGCTGCTGGCCCTGCGCGCGGGGCTGACCGGGCGGGAGCAGGTCACCTTCCGGGGGAGGGCCATTCCCTACCGCCGGGTGCTGGGCGCCATGACCCTGGTCCTGGTGGTGCTCTTTTTGTTCCTGACGGCCTCCATGTTCCTCTCCACCGTGGAGAATCTGCCTTATCTGGATGCCGCCTTCGAGGTGGCCTCGGCCATGGCCACGGTGGGGCTGACCTGCGGCATTACCCCGGACCTGACGCCCGCTTCGCAAAGCCTGATCATTTTGCTGATGTATCTGGGCCGGGTGGGGATCTTGTCCTTCTCCATCGCCTTTATGACCCGAACCAAATACCATGCCAAGGTCAAATATCCGGAAATGAACGTCATGATCGGATAAACGTCCGGAGGCGTTCCCTCCGGATCTGTGGCCGGCGCGCCGGCCCGGAAAGCGCTGAGCGTGACCTCCCGCCTGCAGGGCGGGCGGCGGCGTCCTGCGCAGGCGCATGTCCCGCTTCGGACGCGGATTGAATGTTGGCTTCGCGCTGCGGAGCAGATTGCATCGAGGTTGCAGGTATGAAAACATTTGTCGTAATCGGTCTGGGCCGCTTCGGCACCGCGGTGGCGGAGGAGCTCTCCGCCCTGGGACATGAGGTGCTGGCCCTGGACGGAGCGGAGGAAAACGTACAGAAGGTGGCCGATCAGGTCACCCACGCCGTCACCGGCGACGCCCGGGACCCCGCCGTGCTGCGGGCGCTGGGCGTGCGGAATTATGACTGCGCGATCGTGGCGGTGGGAGATGACGTGGGCAACTCCGCGCTCATTACCCTGAACCTGAAGGAACTGGGGGTCAAAAAGGTCATCTGCAAGGCACAGAGCCACGTGCACCGCAAGGTGCTGGAAAAGATCGGGGCCGACCGGGTGGTCTTCCCGGAGCACGAGATGGGCGTCAAGCTGGCGCAGGGGCTGTCCAGCTCCAACGTGCTCAATTTTATCGAGCTCAGCGAGGATTTCGGCATCGTGGAGACCGCCATCCCCCGGGAGTGGCAGCAGAAGACCATTCAGGAACTGGACGTGCGGGCGCGGTACAAGGTGAACATCATCGCCATGCGCAAGGGGAAGAGCGGGGAGCTGAACATCGCCCCAGGCCCCGCTTATGTGATGGAGAGCGGGGACGACGCGGTGGTGCTGGGCCGAACGGAAGATATCAATCGCCTGCAAGACCTGTAGAGGTGTCGTATGGAGCAAATCACCAGCCGTCAAAATCCGCTGATCGCCCGCCTGCGGAAGCTGGGCGGAGACCGGAGCCTGCGCAGGCGCGAGGGGGTCTTTCTCTGTGAGGGCGTGAAGCTGGCGGAAGAGGCCGTCCGGTGGGGCGCGGAGATCGAGGTGCTGGTCCGGGCCCGGAACTTCACGCTGCCGTTTGCGCCTCCGGCGCAGGCCAGACAGGTGGAGGTGCCTGAAGACCTGCTTCGGGCGGTGTCCACGGTAGACGCGCCCCAGGGGGTGCTGTGCCTGTGCCGCATGCCGCCGCTGGCGCCGCCGGAGCGGCTGGAGCCGGGGCGGTACCTGGTGCTGGACGGCCTGCAGGACCCGGGCAACGTGGGCACCGTCTGGCGCACGGCCGACGCCTTCGGGGCCGCCGGGCTGTTTTTGATCGACGGCTGCGCCGATCCCTTTTCCCCCAAGACCATCCGCTCCACGATGGGGGCCTGTTTCCGGCTGCCGGTGTGGGAGACGGGGTGGGAGCGTCTGAAACCCCTGCTGGACGCCGCCGGGATTCCGCTGTACGCCACCGCCCTGCGTTCGGATACGGAAGACGTGCGCGGCGCTGCGCTGGGCCGGGCGGCGGTGATCATCGGCAGCGAGGGCCGGGGCGTGTCCCGGCAGGCGCTGGAAATGTGTGAAAAGACCCTGAAGATCCCCATGCGGGAGCGCTGCGAGTCGCTCAACGCCGCGGCCGCGGCCGCCGTGGTGCTGTGGGAGGGCTGGCGGTAGATTCGGAAAGCAACGAAGGAGGTGCGGCCGGATGGCGGCATTGCAGTATCTGCTTTGGCTCACGACCCGGCCCTATCTCCGGCCGGAACGGGCCGCGGCGCTGTTGGAGCAGTTCGGCAGTGCGGAGGCGGCTTATTTTGCCGACCCCTCGGAGTACGACCTGCTGGGCCTGCCCGGCGGATTGAAAAAAGCGCTGCGGGACAAGAACCTGGACCGGACGGAACAGATCCTGGCCGACTGTGACCGGCAGGGGATCTGGCTTTTGACCTGTCAGGACGCGGCTTACCCGGAGCGGCTGCTCCAGATCGGGGATTATCCTCTGGTGCTCTATGGCCGGGGAAGGCAGTTCCGCTTTGATGAGGAACTGGCCATCGGTATGGTGGGCGCGCGCAAGTGTACCCCCTACGGGCAGGCCATGGCAGGCCGCCTGGGGCTGGAACTGGCCCGGGCGGGCGCGCTGGTGGTCTCGGGCATCGCCCAGGGGATCGATACGGCTTCTCTGCGGGGCGCGCTTCAGGGGGGCGGGCAGGTCGTCTCCGTGCTGGGCAACGGGGTGGACGTGGTCTATCCCGCCCAGAATCAGTGGCTCTATGAGGATGTGGCCGCCGCCGGGGCGCTGATCTCGGAATTTCCGCCGGGTACCGGTGTGGAGGGCTGGCACTTCCCCGTCCGCAACCGCATCATCAGCGGGTTGTCCCTGGGCGTGGTGGCGGTGGAGGCCTCCGAGGAGCGCAGTGGCACCCTGGTCACCGCCCGCAGGGCCCTGGACCAGAGCCGGGACGTATTCGCCGTCCCCGGACCGGCGGACGCCCCCATGAGCGCGGGCACCAACTCCCTCATCTCCAGAGGAGAGGCCAAGCTGGTGCGCTCGGCCCGGGACATCCTGGCGGAATATGAAGCCAGTTTTCCCCATAAACTGCACGGGAGCGTCCCGCTGACCCGGGAGGAGGCGGCGCAGCGGCTGTCCGCCGCTCCCGATGCGGCGAGGGAGCCGGAAGCCGCCCCGGCGGAGGAAGCGGCGCAGGGGCTGCCGGCGGCGCCCCGGTCCGCGCTGGACGCCATGGGGGATGAGCAGCGGGAGATCTTCTGGCTGCTGAGCGAACACACGCTGGTCCCCGACGAGATCGTGGGGCGCACCGAGATCCCGGCCCGGCGGGTGAATACCGCCCTGACCCTTCTCCAGGCCGGGGGCTATATCAAAGAACTTCCGGGCAAGCGGTTCACGGCTGCCGTCCGCTTTGCGGAAGACTAGAGGAGCCGACGTCGGACCGGCCCCAATCCCAAATGGACCGGCAAGGTCGGATAAAGGAGCATACAGTTGTGGCGAAATCGAATCTGGTGATCGTGGAGTCTCCGGCAAAGGCCAAGACCATCGGTAAATATCTGGGCCCCGGGTATGAGGTCAAGGCCTCCATGGGCCATGTGCGGGATCTGCCGAAAAGCAAGATCGGCGTGGATGTGGAGCGCGGCTTCGCGCTGGATTACCAGCCCATCAAGGGCAAGGAAGAGGTCATCGACGACCTGAAAAAGAGCGCCAAGAAAAGTGAAAAAGTCTTTCTGGCCACCGACCCGGACCGGGAAGGCGAGGCCATTTCCTGGCATCTTAAGGAGATGCTGGGACTGAGCGATGAGAAGACCTACCGGGTGACCTTCAATGAGATCACCAAAAAGGTGGTGGGGGACTCCATCGCCCATCCCCGGGCGCTGGACATGGATCTGGTCAACGCCCAGCAGGCGCGGCGGGTGCTGGACCGGCTGGTGGGCTACCAGATCTCGCCTCTGCTGTGGAAAAAGATCCGCCGGGGCCTGTCGGCCGGGCGGGTGCAGTCGGTGGCTACCCGGCTGGTGTGCGAGCGGGAAGCGGAGATCCGCGCCTTTGTGCCCCAGGAATACTGGTCCCTGGACGTGGAACTGGAGCGCGTGGCGCCCAATCTGGGCCGGTTCAAGGCCGCCTTTTACGGCCGGGACAAGAAGATGGAACTGAACAGCGAGGACGCGGTCACGGCCGTGGCCCAGGCGGTCCAGGCCGCGCCTTTTACCGTGCGCGGCGTCAAGCGGCAGGACAAACAGCGCAACCCGGCGCCCCCCTTCATCACTTCCACCCTTCAGCAGGAGGCCTCCCGCAAGCTGAACATGACGCCCCGGCGGACCATGTCCGTCGCCCAGCAGCTCTATGAGGGCGTGGATCTGGAGGGGGAGGGCACCGTGGGCCTGATCACCTATATGCGTACCGACTCCCTGCGCCTGTCCGACGAGGCGACCGCCGCCGCACGGGACTTTATTCTGGCCCGGTATGGTTCGGATTACTATCCCGGCAAGCCGCGGGTCTACAAGACCAAGTCCGGCGCCCAGGACGCTCACGAGGCCATCCGGCCCTCCGACGTGCGCCTGACGCCCGAGGATATCCGAAAGGACCTGACGGCCGAGCAGTACCGGCTCTACAAGCTGATCTGGAGCCGCTTTTTGGCCTGCCAGATGGCAAGCGCCGTGTACGACAGCGTCGCCATCGAGGTGGAGAGCGCCGGCTACACCTTCCGGGCCAACCATTCCGCCCTCAAGTTTTCCGGCTATACCGCCGTGTACGTGGAGGGAAGAGATGAAGACGAGGAGGCGCCGCAGTCCCCCCTGCCCGACCTGCGGGAGGGGGAAGGACTCAGGCTGCTCAAAAGCGACCGGGAGCAGCACTTCACCCAGCCGCCCACCCGGTATACCGAGGCCACCCTGGTCAAGGCGCTGGAGGAGAAGGGGATCGGCCGCCCGTCCACCTACGCGCCCACCATCTCCACCATCATGGACCGCGAGTACGTGGTCAAGGAGGGCAAATACCTGCGCACCACCCCGCTGGGGGAGGTGGTCACGGGTTTGATGAAGGATAAGTTCACCGACATCGTGGACACCGCCTTTACCGCTCACATGGAGGAGCAGCTGGACGAGGTGGAGGCCGGGAAGGTGGACTGGAAGAGCCTGCTGTCCCAATTTTACGGCGGCTTTGAACAGGAACTCAAAAAGGCGGAGCAGGACCTGGACGGGGAGCGCATCAAGGTCCCCGACGAGGTGTCCGACGTGATCTGTCCCAAGTGCGGGCGCAATCTGGTGTATAAGTCCGGACGGTTCGGGCGCTTTTTGGCCTGCCCCGGCTGGCCGGAATGCGACCACACCCAGCCCATCGTCATCGAGATGCCCGGCAAGTGTCCCAAATGCGGGGGCCGCATCCTGAAAAAGACCTCCAAGCGGGGCTATGCCTATTACGGCTGCGAGTTCAACTCCAGTAAGGATGAGGCGAAGAAGTGCGACTTCATGACCTGGGACGTACCGGTGAAGGAGAATTGCCCCGCGTGCGGCCAGACCCTGTTCAAAAAGTCGGGCCGGGGCTTTAAGAAGCCCTTCTGCATCAACCCCGCGTGCCCCAATTTCCTGCCCGAGGACCAGCGGGGCTATAAGAAGAAGACCGCCGAGGCCGCGGAGAGCCCCGCGGAAGGCGCGCCTCCCCGGGAGGAGAAGAAGCCGCCCGCAAAAACGGCCGCCCGCAAAACGCCGGCCAAAGCGAAGGCGGCGGCCAAAAAGCCCGCCGCCCGGACGAAAAAAGAGGCCTGACGCAGCCCGGCGCGGATGCCGGGCAAGGCCAAAGGAGAACACATGGAACCAGTCATCGTGATCGGCGCGGGCCTGGCGGGGTCCGAAGCCGCCTGGCAGCTGGCCTGGCGGGGCTTCCCCGTGGAGCTGCGCGAGATGAAGCCCGCCCAAATGACCCCTGCCCATCATACCCCCTGGTTTGGAGAGCTGGTCTGCTCCAATTCCCTGCGCTCCGACCAGCTGGAAAATGCGGTGGGCCTTTTGAAGGAGGAGCTGCGGCGGATGGGCTCCCTGATCCTCGCCTGTGCCGACGCGCACCGGGTGGAGGCGGGCGGGGCCCTGGCGGTGGACCGCCACGGCTTTGCCCGGTCCGTTACCGAGAAGATCCGCAGCCATCCGCTGATCCGCGTGGCACAGGGGGAGGTCACCGCCCTGCCTCCGGAGGGGAACGTGATCGTGGCCTCCGGGCCCCTCACCTCCGACCCGCTGGCCCAGGCCATCCGGGACTTCTTCCCAGAGAGCCATTACCTCAACTTCTTCGACGCCGCCGCCCCCCTGGTCACCTTTGAGAGCGTGGATATGGACAGCGCCTTTTTTGCCTCCCGCTACGACAGGGGCACCCCGGACTACATCAACTGCCCCATGACGGAGGAGGAGTACGATGCGTTCTGGACCGAGCTGTGCGCCGCCCGTGAGGCGGAGGTCCACGGGTTTGAGGACAGCGGCGTCTTTGAAGGCTGCATGCCCGTGGAGGTGATGGCACGGCGGGGCAAGCAGACCCTGTGCTACGGCCCCCTGAAGCCCCGTGGCCTCCGGGACCCGAAGACGGGGCGGGAGCCCTTCGCCGTGGTGCAGCTGCGCCGGGACAACGCCGACGGCACGATCTACAACCTGGTGGGCTTCCAGACCCACCTGAAATGGCCGGAGCAGAAGCGGGTGTTCTCCATGATCCCCGCCCTGAGAAACGCCGAGTTCGTCCGCTACGGCGTCATGCACCGCAACACCTATCTGGACTCCCCCCGGCTGCTGGACCGGTACTACCGGGTGAAGAAGCAACCGCGCATCTGCTTCGCCGGGCAGATCACCGGCGTGGAGGGGTATGTGGAGTCCACCGCCTCCGGCTTCCTAGCGGCGGTGGAGCTGGCCCGGCGGCTGGAAGGCAGGCCCCCGGTGGATTTCCCACCGGAGACCGCCGTGGGGGCCCTGGCGCTCTATGTGAGCAATGAAAGCGTCACGGACTTCCAACCCATGAACGTGAATTTCGGCATTATTCCGCCCCTTGGCTACCGGGTCAAGGGCAAGCGGAACAAGAACGCCGAGCTGTCCCGGCGAGCCCTGGAGGCGCTGGATGGCCTGGATTGGCGGTAGGCCGCCCCGCTTGCCCTGCGGGCGGGAGCAAGGCGCATCCCCCAGAGGCGCTGGACAAGCCGGGCGTTTGAGGATAAAATGGAACGGTCACGATCCGGCGGAGAACGACTCCCCCAGCAGCCGGCCTGCCAGACGGAAGCCGTGGCGGAAACAGGCTTCTTCCTCCAGCGCGTATTGGGCGGAGAACGGGTCCATCAGCTCGTCGGCCTGTTTGCTCTCCAGCCGGTCCAGATAGGCGATGAGACGCTGTCGGCCTTCCGGCCAGCCGGAGAGGGAACGGTAACCCAATGCGCCGCGCTCCTGTTCCAGCAGAAAGAGTTCGGGAAGAAGAGAAGTCATATAATCAACCCAATAAAACCGTGATATCAATATACGCGGGTTTATTGGGCATACCAAGAGGCGAATTGCTCTGTACCGCAACGAATTGTTTGGCTTGCGCCTGCGAAAGGTTCGAAATCATGCAGGAGAGACACAGAAAACGCTGGCTGAATTGCTTGGAGTGTCCCCCAATCAAATGGGTGAAATGGAAAATGGGGGAGGGGGCAACCACCTTGGCACGACTTGCCCTGCCCTGTGAGCATTATAACGTTACCGCGGATTATCTCCTGGGGCTGACGGATGAACCACGCGCCTTGAAGCTGTGACGGCCCGCGCCCGGAACCGCCCCGCGGAGGGGGGATGCGGCCGTCCGCCGAAGGCGCGTCTCCGGAACGGACCAAGACAAACGAAAGAGGGAAGTTGCATGAAGATCATCGTAGACGCCATGGGCGGGGACAACGCGCCCGTCTCCAACGTGCGGGGCGCGCTGAGCGCCGTGCGGGAACTGGGGGTAGAGGTCGTCCTGGTCGGCCGTGGGGAGGAAATCCTGAAGGTACTCAAGGAAGACGGCGTGGACGATCTGCCCCCCGGCGTGGAGATCGCCCATGCCTCCGAGGTGGTGGAGATGTGCGACAATCCGGCCACCGCCTTCAAGGAAAAGAAGGACTCCTCCCTGACCGTGGGCCTCAACCTGCTGAAGAACGGGGCCGCCGACGCGTTTGTTTCCGCAGGCAGCACCGGGGCCATCCTGTCGGCAGCCACCCTGCTGGTTAAGCGGATCCGCGGGATCCGCCGGGCGGCCCTGGCCCCGGTGGTGCCTACCGGGGCGGGGGGCGCGGTACTCATCGACTGCGGCGCCACCGCCGAGTGCACGCCGGAGTATCTCCTGCAATTCGCGTTTATGGGCTCTTACTACGCCGAGCGGGTATTGGGGCGGCCCGAGCCCAAGGTGGGCCTGCTGAACATCGGCGTGGAGGAGTCCAAGGGCATGGACCTGCAGCGGGAGGCCTACGCCCTGCTCAAGCAGGCGGGCGAGGCGGGGCGCATCCACTTCGTGGGCAACGTGGAGGCCCGCGAGGCGGTCTACGGCGCGGCGGACGTGATCGTCACCGACGGCTACTCCGGCAATATTTTCCTCAAGACCATGGAAGGGACCGGCGGATTTTTGGCCAGGCAGCTCAAGGCCATGTTCCGAAAGAGCCTGCTGACCAAGCTCGCCGCCCTGATGGTCTCCGGCGGGCTGAAGCAGTTCAAAAAGCTGATGGACGCGGGCGAGGTGGGCGGCACCGCGCTGGTGGGCATTTCCAAGCCGGTCATCAAGGCCCACGGCTCCTCCGACGACTTCGCCATCAAGAACGCCATCCGGCAGGCGGCCGCGTTCGCTTCGGCCGGCATCATCGAGGATATTACCGAAAACATCGGGCATATGCGCCTTCCCGTAGGCGGAATGGAAAAAATTTGACTTTCCTATTGACAGGCTGTGGAATCTTGCCTATTATCATAGTGCAATGACGACGCCGCCAGTGCCGGCGGAAGCGATAGGAGTAGATGAGTAATGATCTTTGAGAAAATCGCCTCGATCCTGGCAGAGCAGTTCGGTATCGAACAGGATGAGATCACTATGGACACCAGCTTTGAGGACCTGGGGGCCGATTCCCTGGACGTGGTGGAGCTCACCATGGCTCTGGAGGAGGAGTTCGGCATCGGTGAGATGGAGGAGGAGGATCTGTCCGGCATCTCCACCGTGAGCGACCTGGTCCGCTATGTGAGCGACAAGCTGGAGGATTGAACAGAGAATGGGCAGAAGCCCCGCTGCAGAGCGGGGCTTCTGCTTTCGAGGAAAGAGGGACACGCATGGAAGCCTTGGAAGAAAAGCTGGGCTATCAGTTTGAACAACCGGCGCTGCTGGAAAACGCCCTGACCCACAGCTCCTACGCCAACGAGAGCCGGGACCGGGAGATGCAGAGCAACGAGCGGCTGGAATTTTTGGGAGATTCCGTGCTGGGCATGGTGGTGGCCGACTACCTTTACCGCGCCCACCCGGACCTGCCTGAGGGAGACTTGACCCGGACCCGCGCGGCCCTGGTATGCGAAGGCAGCCTGGTAGAGGTGGCCCAGCAGTTGGGGCTTGGCGCTTATCTGAAGCTCGGGAAGGGAGAGGACGCCGGCGGCGGCCGCACCCGGCCCTCCATCCTGGCCGACGCGGTGGAGGCCGTGCTGGCCGCTGTGTACCTGGATGGGGGCATCGGCTCCGCCCGCAAGATCATCCGCCGGTTCATCCTGGACCGGGAGGAGGAAAAAGGGGCCAGCCGGGACTATAAGACGGCCCTGCAGGAGATGGTGCAGCGGGAGAGCGGTCAGGTGCTGACCTACCGCCTCACCGGCGCGGAAGGGCCGGACCATGCCAAGGTCTTCTCCATGGAGGTGGACCTGAACGGCGCTACCGTAGGCCAGGGCAAGGGCCACAGCAAAAAAGAGGCGGAGCAGAACGCCGCGCGCGCGGCGATCGAAGCGCTGAACCGGTGAGGGGCGTTCGCTTCGCCGCCTCCGGGCGTAAGCAGGCCGCCGCATAAGCCGAGCACCGGCGCTTTGCCGGGCAAATCCCCTGGGTGAATGGTCCCGATCGGACCGGGAGAAGGCGAGCTGGGGCAGGATGCCGGGCGGATTCCCTGCGCAGCCGTTGACGGCTTTGCCGTCTTGCGGATGCGGCGTACCCCTTGCGGCCCTTCCGCCCCCACGCAGGAAAAGGGGGGCGCCCAGGATGCCGGGCAGCCCGGGGCGGCCGCGATGACACAGAACAAGGAGGAAACGGTATGCTGTTTGTCTGCTATCCCAAATGCAGCACCTGTCAAAAAGCCAAGGCTTGGCTGGAGGAGCGGGGCCTGTCCTTTGAACTGCGGGATATCAAGCAGGAGCGTCCGACGGCGGAGGAGCTGCGCCGCTGGCACGCCATAAGCGCCCTGCCCCTGAAACGTTTTTTCAACACCAGCGGCCTGCAGTATAAAGCGCTGGGGCTCAAGGACCGTCTGGGCGGCATGGGCGAGGAAGAGCAGCTGGCCCTGCTGGCCGCCGACGGGATGCTGGTCAAGCGCCCCATCCTGGTGGGAGAAGACTTCGTGCTGGTGGGATTCCGCCAGGCGGAGTGGGAGACGCGGCTGGGCGGATAAGGCGCAGCAAAACAGCGGGGGAGGACGGCAGTTTGCCATCCTCCCCCGCTGTTTCAGGGCATATGCGCCTCCAGCCAGGCCAAAGTATCCGCGAATACCTGCTCCTTGTTGGGCTCGTTGAGCATCTCATGCCGCCCGCCGGGGTAGAGCGTTACGGTCACATCCCGGACGCCATACTGGCGGAACAGGTTCGCCACCTTCCGCACGCCCGCGCCGGAAGCCCCCACCGGGTCTTTGTCCCCGGCGAAGAAATAGACCGGCGTATCCGGGTCCATACGGCGGAGATGCTCCGGTTTCACCAGCAGCTGAAGCCCCACCATCATGTCGTGATACATCCCCACGGTGGGCAGAAACCGGCACAGCGGATCCTGTACATAGGCGTCTACCACCGCTTCGTCTGTGCAGATCCAGTCGGCGCCGGTGCGGTTGGGCGAAAATTGCCGGTTGTACGCCCCGACGGACAGGGCGTTGAGCAGCCGGCTGCTGGCGCGGCTCCCCCGGAGCCTGCAGAGCAGCGCGGACAGGACGCGGCCGGCCGCCACGGTGGCGGCGGACTCCTGCCCGGTGCCCGACAGGATGGCCCCATCCACCGTGCCGGGATAAAACATCAGATATCCACGGGTGACAAACGAGCCCATGGAATGGCCCAGGATAAAATAGGGCAGGCCGGGATACGCCTCCCCGGCCAGCTGCCGCAGGGTGTGCGTATCTTTGAGCACGTATTTCCAGCCGTCCCGTTCCGCAAACCAGCCGTATTCCTCCCGCCCCTTGGCCGTGCGGCCGTGTCCCAGGTGATCATGACCGACCACCGCAAAGCCGTGATCGGTCAGATAGCGGGCAAAGGGGGCATAACGGCCGATATATTCCGAAATACCGTGAACCAGCTGGACGACAGCACGGGGCGCGCCCTCATCCGGCAGCCACCAGACGGCGCCCACCGAATGGGTCCCATCGCTGGAGGGAAACGTAAATTCCCGCATGGTTGCCATAGTCAAACCGCTCCTTTTATGATAAAATAAAAAAGTCCCTCTTAGTTTATTCCAACACCGCGCTCCCGTCAAGGGACAGAGGGGTAGACGGAAGAAAGGTTGATCGTGATGAATGCTATTGACCGTTTTATGAAGTATATCCGCTTTGACACCCAGTCCGACGAGGAGAGCGATACCTGCCCCTCCACCGGAAAGCAAAAGGTACTGGGCGCCGCCCTGGCGGAAGAACTGGGGCAGCTGGGGCTGCATAACGCCCACATGGACGAATACGGCTATGTCTACGGCTGGCTGCCCGCCAGCGTGGGGTACGAGGGGGTGCCGTGCATGGGCCTGATCGCCCACATGGACACCGCGCCCGGCGTCTCCGGCGCGGGGGTAAGGGCCCGCATCGTGCATTACGAGGGAGGCGATATCGTCCTCAACGAAGAGAAGGGCATCGTCATGTCTGCCTCGGAATTCGAGAGCCTGGCCAAATACAAGGGACAAGACCTGATCGTCACCGACGGCACCACCCTGCTGGGGGCCGACGATAAGGCGGGCGTGGCGGAGATCTTTGCCGCCGTGGAGTACCTGCTCCAGCATCCGGAGATCCCACATGGACGCATTGCCGTGGCCGTTACCCCCGACGAAGAGGTGGGCCAGGGGGCTGATCACTTCGATGTGGAGGGCTTCGGCGCGGCGGTGGCGTATACCGTGGACGGCGGCGAGCTGGGCGAGCTGGAGTATGAAAATTTCAACGCCGCCTCCGCCCGTGTGAGCATTCACGGCGTGAACATCCATCCGGGGTCCGCCAAAAACAAGATGAAAAACGCCCTGCTCCTTGCCGTGGAGCTGGCGAATATGCTCCCACCGGCGGAGACGCCCGCCCATACCGAGGGCTACGAGGGCTTTTACCACTTGACTGCACTGAGCGGCGATGAAAGCGGGGCCGAGCTGCGCCTCATCGTCCGGGACCACGACCGCACGGCATTTGAGGCGCGCAAGGACTACCTTCGGCGCCTGAGCGCCTATCTCAACGACAAGTACGGCGCCGGCACGGTGGAGCTGGAGCTGAGCGACAGCTATTATAACATGCGGGAGCAGATCGAGCCCCATATGTATCTGATCCACCGGGCGCGGGCCGCGATGGAAGCGGCGGGGGTGACGCCGGTGGAGGTGCCCATCCGGGGCGGCACCGACGGGGCCCGGCTGAGCTATATGGGCCTGCCATGCCCCAACCTGTGTACCGGCGGCGTGAATTTCCACGGCGTCCACGAATATATCCCGGCCGGCGCGCTGGAGACCATGACGCAAGTACTGGTGAATCTGGTAAAAGCGGAATAAGCGGACGCCCCGGCGGCCCATTGGGCCGCCGGGGCGTCCGCTTATTCCGGCAATTGCGCGCGTCTACAGCAGGGTGGGGACGGTCTCCGCCAGGGCGGCGGCCAGGGCCGCGTGGCTGCGGCGGGTCAGATGCATGAAGTCAATTTGATTGTACGCGCAGCCCAGCGCGGCGGCGTCCAGAAAATGGCATCCGGTCCCGCCTGCCACCGCACGGAACTGTCCCGGCAGCCGTTGGGACTTTTCCACCGCGCCCGCGCCCATCTCCTGGGCGACGGGGGAGCGCTCCACCCGGGGGTCGATGGGCAGCGGGGCGATAACCAGGATATTGGGCGTGCCGCCGGGACCCCAGCAGTCTACCGTCTGGGCCTTCCGGACCAGACGGCGCAGCCCAAGGCCGATGGCGTAAGCGTTGGCGCCCAGCCGCTGTTTGGTGTCGTTGGTGCCCAGCATGACGATCAGCAGGCTCACCGGCTCGTGGCTTTTCAGACAGGGGTAGAGGTAATCCAGGGCGGACAGGTGCTCATAGAGCGGGTCGTCAAACACGGTGGTGCGGCCGGAAAGGCCCTCTTCCGCCACCAGGTAGTCCTCCCCGAGCTTCTTTTGGAGCAGGCAGGTCCACCGCTCCTCTTCGTTGAAGCGCTGGAGGGCCCCGTCGGCACAGTCGGCGGGATCGGCGCAGTAGCCGTGCGTGTTGGAATCCCCCAGACAGACGATATGCTTCTTCATGTTCCGGCCCTCACCGGCCCAGCTCGGGCAGAGAGGCGGCCGCCACGGACTGGCCGACCCGGCGGGACTTCTCGTCCGGGAGGGTGGGGCAGATCTGCCGTGCGATCTCAGGATATTCCTCCGCCAGGACCTTCTTGGCGGTGTCCAGGATGAGATCGCCGCCCCGGCCGGACATGACCCGGCCCAGCAGCAGCACGTGCCTGAAGCGGTAGAAGTGGTGGTACAGGGCCAGGGAGTGGCCCAGATACACGCCGATGGAGCGGTAAATCGCCTCGGCAGGGGAGCCGGGCACATCCATCAGCTTTTGGACCTCCTTGAGCTTCTCGGCGGGGGAGAGCTTCTCGGAGAGATTGATCCCAGCCGCGGGCGCCAGCTTGATGACCGCGTCCTGGGAAAAATACTTCACGCCGCAGCCGATGTCGCCCGACCACTCGTCCCGCATGGCGGCGGGGGAGGCGTCCACGGGGACGAAGGCCAGCTCGTTGAGCCAGCCGGTGATGCGGCCTTCCGGGTCCACATAGCCCACAGCCTCGCTGGTGCCCATGGCGATGCCCAGCACATTGTTTTCGCCCAGGTTCATGGCTCCCGCCAGGGCGGACACGTCGCCGTCGTTGCATACGGCGTAGGGCACGTCCCCAAAGGTGTCGCGGATGGCGCGGATATAGATGTCCTTCACCTTGGCGTCAAAGGCGTCCTTGGGGACCTGCAGGAACAGGGAGGCGTTCATGGTGCGGTTGTCGATATACACCCCGGCGGAGGAAACGCCCACCGCGTCCACCCGGGGCATATGCTCCGCGGCGGACTTGAGGGCGGAGACGATGCCGTCATAGTGATAGTCCGGATCGGAATTGATCTTGGGGAACCAGACCACCTCCTCGGAGAAGACCGGCTCGCCGTCGACGACGGCGGACACCTTCCGGTCGGACCCGCCCGCGTCGAAGCCGATGCGGCAGCCCTCCAGGTGGCGGCCGATGGCTTTGGGGTCGCCCTTTTCCGCGGGGATCTGATCGCAGTAGACCACCTCGAAGGGATGCTCGAACACATTGGCCATGTAGTCGAAGTCGAACGCCTGCTGGCCGCCGGGGCAGTAGATCTGCTGCATTTTGGCGCAGATTTCCCGGTCTCCGCTGATATAGACCCGGAAGCCGCCGTAAAGCCACAGCATGGTTTTGATGATGCGCTCCACGTAGTAGCAGTCGGCCTGCGCCCGCTCCGGGGTGCCGTGGATGAAGGTGCGGTAGACGGCCACCTGACCCTGCGAACGTTCTACCGCCAGCGCCAGAGGCTTTTTGGCGTCCGTTCGGAACGCCGCGTTGAATTTGCCCAGGGGGAGAAAGCCGGGGTCCAGTTCCGGTACGTGCTGCACGGGGACTTCGATGCCCAGATGATTCATAAAAAGCCCTCCTGTCGGTTGGTTTTGAAAATTCCTTCGCTTATATGCTATCCGTTTTTTTGGAACTGTCAAGCGCTTTTTCAAGTTTTTGAAAATTATTTTCAGAATCTGCTTGACGATGACCAGTGGCGCGGTTATGATGAGGGCAGAACGGAAGCTTACGGAAAGGAAAGGTGGAATTGATTATGGATACTGCACGGCTGCAGGGCCATCGGAAGTGGATCAGGGAGGAGCTGGAGCGCTGTGTGGCGTTCTGGCTGGAACATGGTATGGACCCGGTCAACGGCGGCGTATACACTTGCCTGGATCGGACGGGAGAGGTCTTTTCCACCGACAAGAGCGTCTGGATGCAGGGGCGTTGCGGCTGGATTTTCTCCTATCTGTGCCATCTGTACGGCGTGAAGGACGAGTGGCTTGCGGCCAGCAAGAGCTGCATCGACTTTCTGGAGGAGCACTGCGTCAACCACGACGCGGCCGGGCGGCTGTATTTCACCGTTACCGCAGAGGGAAAGCCCCTGCGCCAGCGCCGCTACTGCTTCTCCGAGGCGTTTTACGCCCTGGCCAACGCGGAATATTACGGCGTTACCGGCCGGCGGGAGCACCTGGAGCGCGCCCGCCGGGCCTACGACCTGTATTGGGACCTGAACCACGGAATGGCCGACCCCACCGGCCTGGGGCCCAAGACCATCCCCGAGACCCGCACCGGACGCGCCTTCGGCATCCCCATGATCCTTCTGAACGTCACCGGCGTGCTGCTGCGGGTGGACCCGGAGCGCAAGGCGCTGTACGAGGAGCGTTCCGCCCGGTGTGTGGATGAGATCTTCCGGTATCACGTCAAGCCGGAGCTGAAGTGTGTGCTGGAGAACGTGGCCCAGGACGGCGCCGCCCGCCTCTACTACACCGAAGGGCGCATCGTCAACCCCGGCCACGATATCGAGGGCGTCTGGTTCCTGCTGGAGCACGCCAAGCGGACCGGCGACCGGGAGCTGGTCCAAAAGGCGGCACAGATCTTCGACTGGGCCATCGAGGCCGGCTGGGACAAGGAGTACGGCGGACTGCTCTACTTCATCGACTGTCTGGGCAAGCCGCCCGAGGCCTATGAGCACGATATGAAACTCTGGTGGCCCCACGACGAGATCCTGATCGCCTCGCTGATGCTCTATCGGGATACCGGGGAGCAGCGGTATCTGGATTGGTTTGAGAGGACCCTGGACTACTGCAAGGAGCATTTTGCCGATCCTGCCTATGGGGAGTGGTACGGCTACCTGCGCCGGGACGGCAAGCCCACCCAGCCGCCCTGCAAGGGCAGCACCTTCAAGGGGCCCTTCCATCTGCCGCGGATGCTGAGTATGTGCGACCAGATGCTCTCGGAGCTTCTGGCGGATGCATGAGGGGAGCGCCTATGCCCTACGGAAACGTATTTGCAAAGATCAATAACGAATATTACCAGCTGACCGGCGCAGAAAAGAAAGTGGCCGACTACGCGGTGGCCCATCAGCAGAAGACCCAGTATATGTCCATCTCCGAGCTGGCGGAAGAGGCGGGCGTGGCGGAGGCCACCATCTCCCGCTTCTGCCGGCGGCTGGGCTATAAGGGCTATAACGCGTTCAAACTGGCGGTGGCCAACTCCACCGCCGGACGCAGCGAGCTCAACCCCCTCTCAGGGGAGGTCCTGCCCGAGGATACCATCGCGGACCTGTGCCAGAAGATCTATGCCGCGAATGTGGACGCTATGACGCAGACGCTGGGGCTGCTTCGCCCGGAGGCCGTCCGGGCCGCGGCGTCCCTGATGATGGGGGCGGACAAGGTGCTGTGCATGGGCCAGGGCGGCTCCATGATCCTGGCCCAGGAGGCGGCCCATCTGTTCGCCACCGCCCTGCCCAACTTTTTCCCGGTGGTGGATTCCCATATCCAGGCGATGCTGACCGCCCAGCTCACCCGGCGGGACGTGGTGCTCTACTTCTCCTATTCCGGCTCCACCAAGGAGCTGCTGGACAATCTGAAGATCGCGCGGGAACGGGGGGCTGGGGTTATCCTGATCACCCGCTTCCCCAAGTCGCCCGGCGCGGCCTACGCCGATGTGGTGCTCCAGTGCGGCTCCCATGAGGGGCCGTTCCAGGGCGGCTCTGTGGCCGCCCGGATTGCGCAGCTCTATGTGGTGGACGTGCTCTTCAGCGAGCTTTGCCGCCGGGATCTGGAGGGGTGCCGGGAGCGGAGGGAACTGGTGGCCGAGGTGCTTTCGGATAAGCACATCTGACGAAATCAGACGGGAATTGAAAAAAATTTGCAAAATTAAAAATTAGATAAAATTTTTTTCAAATTTCTGTTGACAAACGCAGCGAGGGATTATACAATCTACCCAACAGGACGCCGCACCGGGCGTTCGAAATTTGTAGAAACTGAAGGAGGACCTATAATGAAGAAGACCCATCGGATTCTTGCTCTCTTGCTGAGCCTGTGCCTGGTCGTTTCGTTGGCCGCCTGCTCCGGCGGTACCGGCGCCGGCACGCCTGAGACCAGCGCGCCCGAGACCTCCGCCCCGGAAACGGCGGCTCCTTCGACCGGCGACGCCACCAGCATTTCGCTGTGGGTGTACCCCGTCGGCGGCTGGGGCGACGAAACCAAGGTCAAGGCCCTGACCGACGCATTCACCGCCGAGACCGGCATCTCCGTCAAGGTGGAGTACCTGGCCTATGCCGACGGCGACGACAAGGTCAACACCGCCATCACGGCCGGCAACCAGCCCGACCTGATCCTGGAAGGCCCTGAGCGCCTGGTGGCCAACTGGGGCGCCAACGGCTATCTGGTGGATCTGGCCGACATGCTGGACGACACCGACAAGAGCGAGATCATCCCCGCGGCCCTTGCCCCCTGTATCAACGCCGAGGGCAAGATGTACGAGTACCCCATGTGCATGACCGCCCACTGCATGGCCATCAATCTGGACGCCTTTAAGGCCGCCGGCGCTGACCAGTACATCGATCTGGAGACCCGCACCTGGAGCACCGACAACTTCATCAAGGCCGTCGAGGCCCTGTATGCCGAATTCGGCAGCACCGTGGGCGCCGTGTACTGCGGCGGCCAGGGTGGCGACCAGGGCACCCGTGCGCTCATCAACAACATGTACGGCGGCACCTTCACCAACGCCGACCACACCGCCTATACCTGGGACGACCCCAAGAACATCCAGGCGATCGAGCAGCTGCTGTCCATGGACGGCATCGCCTTTGACGCCTCCCTCCAGGGCGGCGACGAGATCGCCAAGTTCTATCAGGGCGCTCTGAAGATGGCGTTTTGCTGGAACAGCGCCCAGCAGCTCAACCCCAACAACGCCGATACCGGCGAGGGCAAGACCGTCACCGGCGAAGAGATCGTCTACATGAACTTCCCCACCGCTGACGGCTCTCCCGCCGAACTGTGCGGCGGCATCTGGGGCTTTGGTATCTTCGACAAGGGCGACGCCGCCAAGATCGAGGCCGCCAAGAAATTTATCAAGTTCATGTGTGACTCCCCCAGCACCGCCGATGCCGTGTCTACCTCCACCTTCTTCGCGGCCCGCACCTCCGCCGAGGGCACCGACCTGACCAAGCTGTTCGACAACGAGATGATGAATGATTACGCCGCTCTGATGCTCCCCAACCTGGGCGACTACTACAACGTCATCAAGGGCTGGGCCGCCGCCCGTACCGAGTGGTGGAACATGCTCCAGGAAATCGGCAACGGCGATGATATGACCGAGACCATCGCCACTCACATGGCAAATGCCAATGCCGCTGCCGCCGGCTGAGATCCAGTCAAACGGTAAGTGACCTGATTCGCAAACGGGTTCGCGCGCCCCTTCCCCGCCCCGCGCGGGGAAGGGGCGTGTCTTTTCCTCCCGGATGGGGCTATGCATGGACGGCCCGGTTCCGCCGGGCCTTCGGTGCGTACCCCCACCCATAAATCCACTTCGAGAGAGAGGAGCGGTCTATTTTGGCCAAACAGCCCCAAACCACGATGAGCCGGGCATTGGTACGCCGGGAGACCATCTCCGGTTATCTGTTTCTGCTGCCCAGCCTGATCTTTTTCCTGGGATTTGTTATCATCCCCATGGTCATTTGTATCTTCAACAGCTTTACCAACGCCAATATGCACCCTGGCGACGTCCAATTCGTGGGACTGAAAAACTTTATCGATCTGTGGCAGGACGTGACCTTTCTGAAGGCCTTGAAGAATACCTTCCTGATCGTCATCGTGTCCGTGCCGACGGTGTGTGCGTTCTCCCTGTGGGTGGCCTCGGCCATCTATAAGCTGAAGGGCCCCGTGCTCTCCGCGTTCCGCTGCATCTTCTACCTGCCCGTGGTCACCGGCTCCGTGGCCGTCACCGTGGTGTGGAAGTGGATGTACGACAACTATAACGGCATCTTCAACCAGATTTTGAAAGGCGTCGGAGCGGATACCATCAACTGGCTGGGCGATTCCCGGTTTGCCATCTGGTGCATCATCCTGATCCTGTTTACCACCTCGGTGGGCCAGCCCATCGTCCTCTACGTCTCCGCCCTGGGCAACGTGGATCAGTCCCTGGTGGAGGCGGCCCAGGTGGACGGGGCCAATCATTTCCAGGTCTTCTGGCGGGTCAAGTGGGCCCAGATGATGCCCACCACCCTCTACATCCTGGTCATCACCACCATCAATTCCTTCCAGTGTTTCGCCCTGATCCAGCTGCTGACCCAGGGCGGCTCCGACACCAACACGGTCATGTTCTATATCTACTGGACCGCCTTCAAGCTGACGGAGCAGGCGGGCCACTTCGGCTATGCCAACGCCATGGGCGTGGTGCTGGCCATCTTCATCGGCCTGCTGTCCGCCGTTCAGTTCCGGCTGGCCAAAGAGAAGTAAGGGGGGAGCGGAGTAATGAAAATCGGATCCGGGCGCACCAAGGCCTATCGGATCGCCAGCATCCTTATCCTCATCGTGCTGGCGCTGTTGTTCCTGTTCCCGCTCTATTGGATTGTCACCGGTTCGTTTAAGTCCGCCCAGGACATCTATGCCGCGGAACCAAAGCTGTTTCCCACCGAGTGGGTGACCACTAACTTTGAAAAGCTGTTTGCCAAGCGCTCTGCTCCTCTGTGGGAACTGCACGTCCCCTTCGCGCAGGACGCAAACGGCGATCCCCTGGTGTTTTCCACCGGCCCCATCGTACCAGGCGCCATCCGCTGGCTGGTGAATACGGTGTTTATGTCGGTCATGGCCATGATCCTCACCTGCATCACCGCCGCCATGGCGGGCTACGCATTGGCCAAGAAGCGCTTTGTGGGCCGTACGCTGTTGTTCTCCCTGATCGTATGCGCCATGGCCCTGCCCAAGCAGGTCATCCTCATTCCGCTGATCAAGGAGATGGCCGCGCTCAACCTCGTCAACAGTCTGTGGGCCGTGATCTTCCCAACGGTGGGCTGGCCCTTCGGCGTGTTCCTGATGAAGCAGTTCTGCGAGGGCATCCCGGGAGAGATTCTGGAGGCCGCCCGCGTGGACGGCGCCAATGAGGCGAAGACCTTCATCACGATCGTCCTGCCCATGGTCAAGCCGGGCATCGGCGCACTGGCGATCTTCACCTTCATCAACTCCTGGAACGACTACTTTATGCAGCTGGTCATGCTGTCCAGCAATTCCAACTTCACCATCTCCCTGGGCATTGCGACCCTGCAGGCGGAGACCACTGTGGATATGGGACTTTTGATGGCGGGAGCCGCGCTGGCCGCCATTCCCATCATCATCGTGTTCCTCATCTTCCAGAAGTATTTTACCAAGGGGATCACGATGGGCGCGGTGAAGGGCTGAGATGTGGAGAAACGTGCTTGAGTACTTGCATCTTGATGATGAATGTTGTACAATATCCAATGAGAGAAGGATCATTATAATGAGCGATTTGAAGAAATACAGCGGCGTGATCCCGGCGTTTTACGCCTGTTACGACGACCAGGGGACCGTTTCCCCTCAGCGGGTGCAGGAATTGACCCGTTATCTCATCGAAAAGGGCGTCAACGGCCTGTACGTAGGCGGCTCCTCCGGCGAATGCATTTACCAGAGCGTTGACGAGCGCAAGACGGTGCTGGAGAACGTGATGGCCCAGGCCAAAGGAAAGATCGCGGTCATCGCCCACGTGGCCTGCAACAATACTGCGGACAGCCGGATACTGGCCGCCCATGCCGAAGGCCTGGGGGTGGACGCGATCGCCTCCATCCCGCCCATCTACTTCCACCTGCCCGAGTACGCCATCGCCCAGTACTGGAACGATATCTCCGCCGCCGCGCCCAATACGGATTTTATCATCTATAATATCCCCCAGCTGGCCGGCGTGGCATTGACCCCGTCCCTGCTGCGGGAGATGAAGAAGAATCCCCGGGTCATCGGCGTAAAGAATTCCTCCATGCCTGCCCAGGATATCCAGATGTGGCGGGACGAGGGCGTCATCGTCTTCAACGGCCCCGACGAGCAGTATGTCTCCGGCCTGGCCATGGGGGCCTGCGCCGGGATCGGCGGCACCTATGCCGTCATGCCGGAGCTCTTCCTGAAGGTATATGACTGCTTCCGCAAGGGCGAGATGGAGACCGCGCGCCAGATTCAGAACGAGATCTGCCGCATCATTTACAAGATGTGCTCCGCCCACGGCAATCTGTACGCCGTAATGAAGGCCATCCTGGACCAAAACGGGGTGCACTGCGGCAGCGTCCGCAAGCCGCTGCCCGCGCTCGCCGGCAGCGATGCCGCCGTGGTGGACGAGGCCGCGGCCATGATCGCCGCAGCCGTCAAAACCTACTGCTGATCCCCCGTGCAAGCGCCCAAGGGCGGGCGCAGGATGCGCCCGCCCTCTTTTTCTAAAAATACCGGGCTGCCTTCTGCGCCCGAGTGACTGAGGTGTCGATCGACATGCGCATCTATCAGGCAGAAACCTATCAGGCCATGAGCCGCCGGGCGGCCAATATCATCTCCGCCCAGGTCATTTATAAGCCGGACTGTGTGCTGGGACTGGCCACCGGGGGAACCCCCGTGGGCACTTACCAGCAGTTGGTGGAGTGGTTTCAGAAGGGCGATCTGAGCTTTGCAGAGGTTCGCTCCGTGAATCTGGATGAGTATCTGGGCCTGTCCCCCCATCATGAGCAGAGCTACCGCTATTTCATGCAGACCAACCTGTTTGACCATATCGATATCAAGCCGGAAAATACCCATGTGCTCAGCGGACTGGCCAAAGACCCGGCCGTCGAGTGCGCCGCTTACAACAAGCTCATCCGGGATCTGGGCGGGATCGACCTGCAGCTGTTGGGTATGGGGCGCAACGGGCATATCGCATTCAACGAGCCGGGGGACGACTTCGGCCTGGAGACCCACATGGTCAGCCTGACGGAGAACACCATCGAGGCCAACGCCCGCTTCTTTGCCAGCCGGGATGAGGTACCGCGCCATGCCCTGAGCATGGGGATCAAGAACATCATGAACGCCCGGCGCATCCTCATCGTCGTCAACGGCGAGGAAAAGGCGGAAGCGGTGTACCAGGCGTTCTGCGGCCCCGTTACCAAGCAGGTGCCCGCCTCCGTGCTGCAGCTGCACCCCGACGTGACGCTGGTGGGCGACAAGGCTGCGCTGCACAAGCTGGCTGAGGCGGGTGAGACGATATGCGGATAACCGGCGGTCAGGTCTTTGATCTGCATGAGGGCTTTCTCCGGCGGGATGTGTGCTTCGACGGGCGGCTCCTTTCCGACTCCAGCAGCGACGGCAAGATCTACGACGCCGCAGGCTGCTATGTGATCCCGGGCCTGACCGACCTGCACTTCCATGGCTGCAAGGGTCAGGACTTCTCCGACGGTGACGCCGGGGGCCTGGAGACCATGGCAAAGTACGAGCTTTCCAGGGGGGTGACCCAGATCTGTCCCGCGGGCATGACCCTGCTGGAGGATCAGCTGATCCGGATCTGCCGGGTAGCGGCCGCCCATCGGGAGGCCGACCGGCCCGGCGCGGCCCTGTGCGGGGTGAACCTGGAAGGGCCCTTCCTGTCCCGGGCCAAAAAGGGCGCCCAAAACGGCGACTGGCTGCGCGATCCCGATCCGGCGCTGCTGCGGCGGCTGCTGACGGAGTCCAAGGGGCTGGTGAAGCTGGTGTCGGTGGCCCCGGAACTGCCCGGCGCCATGGAATTCATCGAAGCGGTGGAGGAGATCGTCACGGTCTCCCTGGCGCATACGACCGCGGATTATGATACCGCCATGGAGGCCTTTCGGCTGGGCGCCCGGCAGGTGACCCACCTGTTCAACGCCATGCCGCCCTTTTCCCACCGCGCCCCCGGCGTAGTGGGTGCGGCGCTGGATACGCCGGGCTGTATGGTGGAGCTGATCTGTGACGGCATACACATCCACCCGGCAGTGGTGCGCTCGGTGTTTAAAATGTTCGGCGAGCAGCGCGTGATCCTCATTTCCGACTCCATGCGGGCGGCCGGTATGCCGGACGGGCAATATACTCTGGGCGGACAGGATGTGACCGTGAAGGGCAAGCTCGCTACGCTGGCGGACGGCACCATCGCCGGTTCGGTCACCGACCTGATGGGATGTCTGAAAACCGCCGTATCCTTTGGGATCCCGCTGCATGCCGCGGTGCGCGCCGCGGCGGTCAATCCGGCCCGCGCCATCGGCATTTACAGCCGGTGCGGCAGCCTGGAGCCTGGCAAGCGAGCCAATGTAGTCATTCTGGATGAACGTCTGGAGCTCAAGGATGTCTTCTTCCGCGGCGAACTGGTCCGCGGTGAAGGATAGAGACCCCCATAAAAAGGCATCCCATTTCTACTCCATTTCAATAGAAATGGGGGAGCCGTAAAAAAGGAGGAAAACCCCGCCGGGCCGGCGGTGCGGCAGTGTGGAGACCTGTCGTAACGTCCGCAGGACCAAGCGCCTGCGGACAAGGGGGTAGGTGCGAAGGCTCTGCCCTTACGGCCCATGCGCATGGCAACTGTGACCCTGAAGAACATCAAAAAGATCTACGACAACAAGGTGACCGCCGTCCACGACTTTAATCTGGAGATCGCGGATAAGGAATTCATCGTGCTGGTAGGCCCCTCCGGCTGCGGCAAGTCCACCACCCTGCGGATGGTGGCCGGACTGGAGGACATCTCCGAGGGCGACCTGTTCATCGGCGACAAGCGGATGAACGACGTGGAACCCAAGGACCGGGATATCGCCATGGTCTTCCAGAACTACGCGCTCTACCCGCACATGACGGTCTATGAAAACATGGCCTTCGCCCTGAAGCTGCGCAAGACGCCCAAGGACGAAATCGACCGGAAGGTCCGTGAGGCGGCCGAGATCCTGGATATCACCCAGTATCTGGACCGCAAGCCCAAGGCGCTCTCCGGCGGCCAGCGGCAGCGTGTCGCCATCGGCCGCGCCATCGTTCGGGACCCGCAGGTCTTCCTGATGGACGAACCGCTGTCCAATCTGGACGCCAAGCTGCGCAACCAGATGCGCGCGGAGATCATCAAGCTTCGTCAGCGCATCAACACCACCTTTATTTACGTAACGCATGACCAGACCGAGGCCATGACGCTGGGCGACCGCATCGTGATCATGAAGGACGGCTTCATCATGCAGATCGGCACGCCGCAGGAGGTCTTTGACCATCCGGCCAACGTTTTTGTGGCGGGCTTTATCGGTTCCCCCCAGATGAATTTCTTCGACGCCAAGCTGGAGAAGGCGGGCGACACCTATCAGGCGGCGGTGGCCGGCGCGGTGATGCCTTTGGCGGAGGAGACCTGCAAGGCTCTGGCTGCCAGAGGGATCTCTCCCATGGACGTGACCCTGGGCGTGCGTCCCGAGCACATTACCTTTGCAAAGGATACCGGAAGCCACACCATCACCGGCAAGGTGGATGTGTCCGAGATGATGGGCAGCGAGGTCCATCTGCACGTGACGGCCGGGGAAAAGGACGTGGTACTGCGGATTCCCACCACCGACCTGCCCGCCGAGTACCGCGGCGGCATCCCGTACGGCTCCGAGGTGCACTTTACCTTCCGGCCGGAGCTCATCCACCTGTTCGATCCCCAGACCGAGCTGAATCTTCTGGGTCTGTAAGGGCGCCCCAGCCCCCGAGCGCCGCAGGCCGAGCCGAGCCGCGGGGAGCAGAGAGCATCCGGACCGGAGCTGCGCCGCTTTGCGGCGCAGCTCCGGTTTTTTTGCGCGCGGCTGCGGACGAAACCGCCGGGCACTGGCGCAGGATGTGGAAGTTTTCCATAGATATCGTAAAAATATCCCTTTACAGAGCGTCTTGCTGTGCGTATACTATAAAAGACAATACAATAACGTCGTTCGAGCCTGTCTTAGGCAGGCAGCCATGGAAGCGGGTGCAATGCCCCACGAGTCGGTCACTGTGAAGCCCGGAAACGGGATAAGTCAGATACATGTCGGAAGGCGTACACCCCTGCCGGGACCGGGGGCGGCCGTATGCGCACCATCTGCAGGGCGCGCTGCTTCCGCCTGCGGTCCAGGGACCGGAGGCGTTTTGTTTTGTCTCTGCGGTTGGGTGCAGTCCCTTTTTTCTTCCTCCCTGCTTGGCTGAGAGCCGGCGTCTCAAGCGAGACGCCGGCTCTCAGCCCCGTAACGGGTCGTTTTGGACGCCGGGGACGCAGACGGAAGCACGCTCGCCCTGATAAGACCAAAGTCCGCCCAGCCAGCCCAAACACCCCCCAAAACAGAGGGCAAGGGCAACGCTTACCGGGTGCGGTGGCCGTCCGTCTGTTTTTTCTGTATACCAAAAGCGGGCGCCGCAGACCGGACCGGCGGAAAAAGGATGCGGGTTTCGAGCATAACCTGCCGGCGGGGCTGCAATACTACTCAGGGGACAGGGGACGATAAAAATAGTCCCGATTATGCGGAATAGGGACACGGGGGCGATCGAGCTGGCTGAGACTATGGAGCGGGAAGCGCTGTTTCGCGCGCTGGAACGGAGCCTGATGGAAGACCTGCGGCCCAGCATAGCGCTGGAGGCGCTGTTTGCGGGAGCGGTTCCGCCCGAATTTGAGCCGCTGCGCCGGATGAAGACCACGGCGCAGTCGCCGGTCCATCATCCGGAGGGAAACGTATGGAACCATACGATGCTGGTGGTGGATGAAGCGGCGAAGCGGCGGGCGGAGAGCAAAGATCCTGCGGCCCTGATGTGGGCCGCGCTGCTCCATGACGTTGGAAAGCCGGATACGACCCGCGTCCGAAGGGGGAAAATCACCTCTTACGGACATGAAACCTTGGGTGCGGAACTGGCCCGGCGGTTTTTGCAGCGCTTTTCGGCCGATCAGGACCTAATCGGCCGGGTGTGCGCATTGATCCGATACCATATGCAGGTCCTGTTCGTCGGGAAGGGAATGCCTTTTGCCGACGTGAACGGGATGCGGGAAAACGCTGACCTGGAGGAAGTGGCGCTGCTGGGCCTGTGCGACCGTATGGGCCGGCTGAACGCGGATGCGGAGCAGGAGGCGGAGAACATCCGGATCTTTTTGGAGCGCTGCGGCCGCTGAGCGGAGGGGGAACGGAATGGCGAAGTATTATCATGGCGCAGGACGGGCGGGCCCCTACTTTGAGGGCTGGTATCTGAAGTGCCAGACAAAGGACGGAAGGGGCCTGGCGCTGATTCCCGCCCTGCACGTCGACCGTGCGGGGCGGCGCAGCGCCTCCCTCCAGGTCATTGCGGACGGCGGGGCCTGGTGGGCGGAATATCCGGATGCGGCGCTGCAGGCCTCTGAGGGCGTGTTCCAGATCTGGCTGGATGGGAACCTCTTTAACCGCAAGGGGATCTGGCTGAACGTGGAGCAAAGCGGACTTTCCCTCCGGGGAGCGCTGCTCTGCGGCCCCTTTACGCCGCTCAAATCGGACATTATGGGGCCATTCCGCTTTTTGCCGGGAATGGAGTGCCGCCACGGTGTGATCAGCATGGGCCATACGCTGGAAGGAACGTTGACCCTGAACGGCGCGGCCATGGACTTTACCGGCGGTACCGGTTATGTGGAGACGGACCGCGGGCGGTCTTTTCCCAGCGCTTATCTCTGGACCCAATGCGCGTGGCGGGAGACGCGGTGCAGCAGCCTGATGCTCTCCATTGCGGACATACCGCTGGCGGCGGGGAGCTTCACCGGATGTATCTGCGCGGTGCTGCATCAAGGGCGGGAATACCGCCTGGCCACCTATCAGGGCGCCCGGGTCGAGCGATGGTCCGGCGGCGGAGCGCTGATCCGTCAGGGGCGGTACCGCCTGGAGGCGGAAGTGCTGGAGGGGCGGGGACATCCCCTGCGGGCCCCCGTGGAAGGCGGTATGGGCCGCATCATATACGAACGCCTCAGCGCCAAAGTGCGCTACCGGTTTTGGAAGGAAAACGCGCTTTTGTTCGAGCATACCGATGCGCATGCCAGCTTTGAGTTTGCGGAGCAAGCGTACCGGCCGGACGCATCAGCCGTGTGGAGCGATTGAAACAGGCGGGGGTCCTCTGCTTTGCAAAGGCCCCCCGCCTCAGCCTGTCAAAAAACCTCTCGGGGGAAGGCCTTGCAGAGTTGAGTCGTCCACAGACGACGGAAGGAAAGGAAGCTCCGTCATTTCCGGCGACATGCGCGTCGGAAATGACACCTCTCATGACGGCCAGGGCGACTTTTCCGCAGGAATCGAGCCCTGGCCGTCATGTACCCCTCTGTCGAAAAAGGCCTTTAGCCTTTTTCGACAAGCTGAGGCGGGGGTCCTCTGTTTTGCAGAGGCCCCCCGCCTGAGATGTTCCCAAGCGTGTCGAAGCCGCTTGCGGGCCGAGCCATATGCATTGGTGCCACACCTGGCGTTTTTCTGCGATTGTGCCTGGCGGGCGGTCAGTACTGCGAGACCATGTTCCTGCAGACGTTCAGCGTGCTCTCCTTGATGTTCTGGAGGTGGATGGAGAGATGCCTGGTGGCGCTGACCAGATCACGCGTGCGCAGGGCATAGATGATATCCAGGTGCTCCTGCCGGGATTTTACCAGGCGCTTGGGCGTCATGGCCGAGATCCGGCGCAGCTGCTCCAGCTGGGCCTCCAGCGTCTTGTGGAATTTGATCATGCGGGAGTTGCCGGAATATTTCATGATCATCATGTGCAGGTCGCGGTCCGAGCGATAGAAGGCCTCCTGCGTGGGGGGTTCTTCGCTTTTTTTATCGTCCAGATAACGCACCCGGTCCTCAATGTAGTCCAGCTCGTCGTCGGTGATGCAGTTGATCGCACTTTTCAGGGCGGTGATCTCAAAGAGCTCCCGGAGCTGAAAGATCTCCTCCACGTCCTGCACGGTCAGATTGGTCACAAAGGTCCCCCGGGAGGGCAGATGGCGGACCAGCCCTTCGGATTCCAGCTGCTTGAAGGCCTCCCGGATCGGAGTGCGGCTGATGTTGAGCCGATCCGATATGTCCTGCTCGACGATGGCCTGCCCTGGCTTCAGCTCATAAGACATGATCGCATCCAGCAAATAATCGTAAGCTACATTTTTTAAACCGCGTTTTCCCATGATGTTACGTTTCTCCTTTCGACTCAGCGGGTGCTGCGCCCCAACGGCCGTCCTCTCCGGCGCGGAGCCCGAACTGGTCCAGCACCCGAACCACCTGATAACGGATCAGATCCTCGATTTGTCTGGGGCGGTGATAAAAGCTGGGCATGGGCGGCACGATCCGTACTCCCAGGCGGCTCAGCTTGAGCATGTTCTCCAGGTGGATGGCGTTGAGAGGCGTCTCCCTGGGGCAGAGCACCAGCGGGCGGCCCTCTTTCAAAGTCACGTCCGCCGCCCGGGCGAGAAGATCATGGTCATACCCGTTGGCAATCGCGCTCAATGTCTTCATGCTGCAGGGCAGGATGATCATTCCCATCGTGCGGAACGAGCCGCTGGAAATGGCCGCCCCCAGTGCGTCGGCTTGATAGGACACATCGGCCAGGGCCCGGACCTGTTCCGGCGTGTAGTCCGTCTCCAGGCGGATGGTCTCCTCCGCCCACCGGCTGACCACCAGATGGAGCTCTGCATCACTGCATTCCCGCAGCAGTTCCAGCAGACGGATTCCATAAATGGCGCCGGTGGCGCCGGAGATGCCCACCACGATACGTGGACGCTCCATACGACCCCTCCTTGTTGTCGGTTCACACCCCAAAATGAGAGTACAAGCGGTGCTGCACGTTAAAATTCCTCTTCACATTGTATACAATCTGTGCTTATTGTAGACCATTTGACATTCCATGTCAAGGTAAAATCTTGAATTTTTAAGTTTTTGGTCAAAATAAGAACTTTTTTACGGACATATTTGCTTTTATACAAAAAGTAATGCATTTAATTTCTATTTATCGCTTTAAAATAATAACTAAAACAACCCTGTACATTTTAGCGGAAGCGATGAAATTATCGAAAAAGACCAATTAGAGGCGAAAAATATGAAAAAGGCTATTGAAATATACCAGAGATTCCGCTAGAATATGTGACACAAGGTTGTATACAATGAAAATACAATTTCAATAAAAAACTTCAAACAATTTATTTTTTGTTCTAAATTGTATGCTCATTGTATTCAATTAGAATTGCTTAAGGAGGAACAAGAATATGGCGAATCTGAAGGTAAACGTGGCTGGCGTGGAGTTCCCCAATCCTGTTATTGTGGGCTCTGCCTCTCCTTCTATGGACTGGATCGGCGTCAAGAAAGGCATTGAGGGCGGCTCCGGCGGCGTGATCGTGAAGTCCCTGTTCGGTGAAAAAGGCAAGCTGGGCCGCAACTTCCCCCGTCCCCGCTTCAAGCTCTATGACTACAAGACCTATCCCGGCTATCCCCAGTCCCTGCCCCATGCGTTTACGCTGAACTCCCTGGAGGAGTGCTCCCACTTTGGTTACCAGGAGTACATGGAGGATGTAAACCGGGCCAAGGACGCAGTGGGCGATAAGGGCATCGTCATGGCCAGCCTGTCCGGCGTTACCCTGGACGAGTGGCAGGAGATGGTGGGCCTGGTGAACGAGACCAATGCCGACTGGGTGGAGCTGAACGTATCCTGCCCCTTCGCCGCCGACATGGGCGTCAAGATGGGCGCCGGAGCCGTGGATATGACCGCCGACGTGGTCCGTACCTGCGCCAACCTGCTGAAGAAGCCCTTCAGCGTCAAGGTCTCTCCCCAGACCGTGGATCAGTCTTCCGTGGCGCTGGCCTGCCAGGAAGCCGGCGCCCAGTGCATCAACCTGTCTGCACGCTTCTCCGGCTTTGACCTGGATATCGATCAGGCCCGTCCCGTGGGCCCCGGCGCCCAGGGCGGCTGGGGTGGCCCCTACTTCATCGGCTACGGCCTGAAGAACTGCGCGCTGGCCGCCAACAAGCTGAGCATTCCCATCATCGCCGGTCTGGGCGTGTGGGATTGGCGCGACATCATCAAGTACACCATGGTGGGCGCTTCTCTGGTGCAGTCCGGCGTGGGCATCATGCTCCAGGGGTACGACGTGGCCAAGAAGTGGAACGAGCACATCAGCCAGTGGCTGGATGCCCGCGGTTACAGCTCTCTGGACGATATCCGCGGCATCGCCCTGCCCAACGTCCTGAAGACCGCTCAGGTGGAGCGCGCGCCCGAGGGCGTGTACGCCAAGGTGGACTACGACAAGTGCACCAAGTGCGGCGTGTGCAAGCGCAGCTGCTTCTATGACGCCATTACCCTGACCAAGTGCGGCGCGGTCATCGACCAGCACAAGTGCGACGGCTGCGGCATGTGCATGGAGGTCTGCCCGGCCAACGCCGTGTCCATGACCTCTCCCCAGAAGCGGGCGAATTAATGTTGCTTTGACCAGGAGGTCCTGCAAGTGAGAGAACTTCAATGCGGCGTTCTGGTGGTCGGCGGCGGCGCCGCCGGCACCAGAGCCGCTTACGAGGCCAAGAGGGCGCACCCGGAATTAGAGGTGTGCCTGGCCGTCACCGGCCGGTATGAGACCGGCGGCAGCACCAATATGGTGGCCTCGGAGGCTCTGGGCATCAACGCGCCCTTCAACTGTGAGGGGGACGGGGACGATCCGGAGATCTACCTGGAGGACACGCTCCAAACCGGCGGAGGGCTGGGCGATCCGGCCCTCT
The DNA here is from genome assembly GCF_024462255.1 of Flavonifractor sp. DFI.6.63. Taxonomy (NCBI): domain Bacteria; kingdom Bacillati; phylum Bacillota; class Clostridia; order Eubacteriales; family Oscillospiraceae; genus Flavonifractor; species Flavonifractor sp. DFI.6.63. The sequence goes on from NZ_JANGBE010000002.1 coordinate 153,619, forward strand.
GCTGGGTCCTGGCCCACGAGGCTGCCGACCGGGTACGGGAGTTGGCGGAGCTTGGCGTTCCTTTCGCGCACAGGGGCGGGCATCTGGAGCAGCAAAAGCTCTCCGGGTGCACCAGGGCCCGCTCTCTGACCTGCGGCGGCAGCACAGGGCGTCAGATTACCCGCTGCCTCAAGCAGGCCGCGCTGGCACAGGGCGTTCGCCTGTTGGAGCAGGTGTCCATACTGGGGCTCTGCCGGGAGGAAAATGGCCGTGTCTGCGGCGCCTGGGGTCGGGATGAGGCTGGTGCGCTGCGAATCCGCGCCGGGGCGGTCGTCCTGGCCACCGGGGGTGCAGGGAGCATTTTTTCCGTCAACGTCACGCCGCCGACCCAGACCGGAGACGGCTGGGCTATGGCCTATGAGGCCGGGTGCCGGTTCGTCAATATGGAGTTTTTCCAGATCGGTCCGGCGGTGGTCTGCCCGGGGCTTACCTTTATTATCCACAGCCATATGTGGCGGTTTCTGCCCAAGCTTACCAACCGCGATGGCGCGGAGTTCCTGGCGCGATACTGCCAAGGCGGCACGACCCCGGAGGAGGCTTTGGATCGGAAGGCCATGTCCTATCCCTTCTCGGTCCGTACAGACGCCAAGTATGTGGACATCGGCATCTTCCAGGAAATCGCCCAGGGCCGGGGCACCGAAGAGGGCGGCATATGGTTTGACGTGTCCCACGTGACCCGGGAAGAACTGCTGGCCAAGGCGCCCATCACGTACAACACGCTGCTCCGGGCGGGGATCGACTGTGCCGTGGAACCGCTGCAGGTCACCATGGCGGTGCAGAACTTCAACGGCGGGATCCTGATCGACACCAACGGCTTCACCGGAGTCGAGGGATTGTACGCGGCGGGGGAGATCACCGGGGGCGTCCACGGGTCGGACCGGCCCGGCGGAAACAATCTGACGGATACCCAGGTCTTCGGCTACCGCGCCGGACGGGCCGCCGCGGATCATGCGGCCTCTGCGCCGGCTGCGGCGGTGGTCCTGGAAGAAGCGGGACCGCGCCTGGAGCCTGACGAGGAGGAGCGGGCGCTCATTGCTCAGAGCGAGCGGCTGTACTACCAGAACCTGACGGTGGTGCGCAATAGCCAGGGACTTCAGCGTGTGCTGGACTTTACCGGAGCGCACCTGCGGCCGGGCATCTCCGCACCGCTGCGCAACCGTCTGCTGTTGGGCAGACTGTTCGCCATGGCGCAGCTCACCCGGACGGAGAGCCGGGGCACCCATTACCGGGAGGATCATCCGGAGACAGCGCCGGAATGGCGCCGCCGTTTGGTCTTCCGCCGGGGCGCCGACGGGGAAGCGGTACTGTGCCAAGATGAAAATGAGGCGAAATGATATGGAACGGTTTACGGAAGAATACCGGGCGCGCTTCGCGGCGCTCTCGACGACAAATGTTTCCGACGCCATGGATGCGCTGGGCATCCATGGCGCCACCTACGGCATCCGGCCTATGTGGCATACCATGGAGAAGGTCCTGGGACCGGCGGTAACGCTGAAGATGACCGCCGCAGGCCAGACCAAGGGCAAATATCATCTGGGTGTGCGGGCCATCGACGCGGCGGAGCCGGGCGATGTGATCGTGGTGGATAACGGCGGACGGATCGACACCTCCTGCTGGGGCGGCGTTCTGGCCACCGGGGCCAGCGTGAAGGGCATCTCCGGCGTGGTCATCGACGGCGCCTGCCGGGATCTGGATGACTGCGTAGAGCTGAATTTTCCGGTTTACGCCCGCGGAACCGTGGTGGCCACGGCCCGCGGACGGGTCCAGGAGGAGGCCACGAACGTCATGGTCCAGTTCGGCGGCGTTCAGGTCCGCCCCGGAGACATTGTCATGGGCGATAAGAGCGGCGTGGTAGTGGTCCCGGCGGAATGGGTGGACCAGGTGCTGGATAAGGCCGAGCAGCTCTTCCGGAAGGAAGAGGGGATGGTAGCGCAGATCCGCGCAGGAAAGACCATGATCGAGGTGGACGAGGCGTTCCAGTATGAGCGGATGCTGAAGTAATCATATGAGTTGCGTATCTTACCGTTAAATATTGAACAGAAAGCGTTTAAATACGCTTACCTGACCAAGGGGGACTGCTTTGTTCATTTAAGATTCATTAACTGTGTTTAAATGGGGCCAAACTTTGATGAGAGGAAGTCTTGATATGAGCAATATTTCTCTGTTGCGCTTCCCTTCTGTGGTGAGAATGGGCAACCAGTGCATCTCGACCTTCTTATCCGGCGACTTAGAAATGATTCATGCCAGAAAGATTATGCTGGTTACAGACCCCGGTATTGTCAAAGCTGGATTAGCCGAAATTGTACAGAATGTGCTGGAAGCCAAACATATTCGCTACTGTCTCTTCTCCGATGTGGAGCAAGAACCATCGATTGAAACAGTGAAGACGTGCATTGCCTATGCAAAGGAAGAGAAATGCGATACCTTTATTGGGCTGGGCGGCGGAAGTGCTATGGATGTTTGCAAGGCAGTAGCTTTGTGTGTCGCAGATAACGTAGATATTGATTCACTATTTGGCATGGAAACTATTAAACGACCAGGTTTACATAAAGTTTTGATTCCGACGACTTCTGGAAGTGGAAGTGAGAGTAGTCCATCTATTGTGTTAAGCGATCATCACAATAATACCAAGAAGGCAATTTGGAGTCGATATGTACTGGCCGACATCGTCTATCTGGATTCAGATATGACTATTGGTATGCCAAAATCTGTGACAGGAGGTTCTGGTGTTGATGCACTGTGTCATGCCATTGAGGCATATATGGCTACCAACAGTAATTTTGTGACTGACAATTTTGCGTTGACAGCGTTAAATCAGATTGGAAAGCATCTGCGTGAGGTATATCAAAACGGAAAGAACCGAGAAGCGCGATTGGGTATGATGGGTGCCAGTTTTTTGGCTGGTATGGCCTTCGGCGGCTCCGGCCTCGGATGTGTGCATGCGTTGGCATATCCGTTTACCACTCTGTTTGGATATCCGCATGGCAATGCTCAAGGGATGAGTATGCCTAATGTATTGCGATTCAATAAGCTAGGACATGAGGAACGCTTTGCACAAATTGCTCGTAGCCTGAATTTGATAGATGTCAGTGCCATGGACGCTAAAGATGCAGCAGAGGCTGGCATTGATGCCATTGAACAACTAATTAACGACGTTGGCATTTCTACTAAATTGCGCGACTATCCGGGCATTACGCCGGACCGCTTTTTAGAGATGGGGAAAATTGCAATTGAATCCAACGGGCGCCTCGTCAATACAAATCCACGCCCCATGACGGTGGAACAGGCAGTAAAGATTTACCAGCAGTCCTATTGATCCCTGCACCTATTGTATTTCAAGTTTATCTATGGAGGAGAGTCTGCAGTTAGTCGCAATAGATGAACTACGAAATAAAAAACAAAAAGGGAGATGTAAGTATGACTGAAAAAAAGGTAGGTATTCGCGACTATTTGTCTAAGATTGGTCCCGCTGTTATTGTTTCCATGACGATTATTGGCCCGGGTACGATGTCCGCACTTGTAACATCTGGATCAGGGTGGTATTTTTCCTTTTTCTGGGCGGTTATCTTAAGCATTGTCTTTGCATATGTCGCCACTTGGATTAGTACAAAACTTACTTGTGTGACAGGGCTTTCTCCCGTGGAGGCATTAAAAAAGCACACCTGGGGTTGGCTTGCTTGGGTACTGGTGATCTTCAATTTTGTAACCCAGTTCTGTGTTATGGTGGCCCAAGGGCGCGGATTGCGTACTGCAGTTACCACGTTAAGTCAAGTAGGCGGCAGTGAGGGACTGAGTTCCGGAGCCTCATTAATTATCACAATCATACTATTTGTAGTTATCGTTGCTGCATATTTCTTGGGTGGCTCATTCTCTTTTGTGCAGAAACTAACCAGTGTTATGCTGACTGCAATGCTTATCTGCTTCGCTATCACATTTTTTATCGCGTTGCCCGATATCAAAGATATTTTTCTTGGTATCATTCCGTCTTTCCCCCCAAGATGGGAGGGACTACTTCCAGATTCACAGCAATGGACCAGTATTGCGGGTATTATTGGTGGTGCAGCAGGGCTATACATCTATGTATATCACGGCTTTGCTATTATCTCAAATAACCGCAATAACAAGGAGTGGCTAAAATACGGCAAGATGGATGCCGTTGTCTTTACTGTTGTTTTGTTTGGCCTGTTTAGCTTCTTCGTATTTTCTGTTGCTGCAGCGGTTCTCTACAAGACTGGTGAGCCCATTACTGGAGTCGCCGGAGCTGCAGCGGCGCTTGCTCCGCTATGTGGTCCCGCTGCCGGTTACGTGTTTACCATTGGATGGATGGGGGCCGTTATGACTACATCTGCTGGCTGCGCATTTTTTGGACTGATTCCGTTGTTAGCCCTAATGGGAAAGAGCGTGGATTTAAAAGATAGAAAGTGTCAGATTGCACTGACTGTTTACTTGGGAGTACCTGCCATTATTGTAGCCTCTTTCGTCTCTGGAGGAGCATTATCCCTGCTGACAAAGGCGATGTCTTTGAATAACCTTGTCACGCCACCTGGTATTCTGGCCTTCTGGTATATGACATCTAGTAAAAAGATTATGGGTGAATATAAGAATAACTTCGTCACTAACATTGTTATTGCCATCATGTTTTTTGTGGTTTGTTTTAGCGCGTATAACTCCGCAGTAAGCATCTTTACATTCTAAAATAAGATTCTCTTTTGCTGAGATTTCACTCCTAAAGCTGCATCCGGATATGAAATTTCTGGATGCAGCTTTCCTCCTAAGCACATCTGATTAATTCGGACAGGCCTTTTACAGAGTTTAATACTTATATTTTTACCAATAGTACCAAAGAGCCACGGCAATTTCAAGACAAATTTTTAGCATTTGAACTCATGTCTCTAAATACTGAATATGTCACAATATAGATAATTACCAACGTCATGCTTTATAAAGTTAGAAAGGTTGAGAGTATGAAAGAGTACAAGCTGTATATTAATGGGAAATGGATTGAGACGACGAGCGGAAAAATAATTAATGATATTAATCCTGCAGATGGTACTACATTTGCCCGAGTTCACTTGGCAGGTGAACTTGAGACAGAAATGGCGTTGGAAAGTGCACAACGCGCCTTTACCAGCTGGTCCAAGACTATGGCTGCACAGCGTGAGCAGATTTTATGGAAAGCGGCAGATTGCCTTGAGAAAATGGTTGATGAGGCTATCGAAATAATGATTTGTGAAAGTGGGTCAACTTATACAAAGGCCCGCTCTGAGTTGGCAGGGGCTGTAAACGTTATTCGCGTGGCAGCTGGAGAATGTCGACGGATTGAGGGAGAAATTAATCAGCCAACCAGCGCGGATCAAGTATCCCTTGCTGTAAGGGTTCCCCTTGGGGTAGTAGCTGGAATTGCGCCGTTTAACTATCCTGTTATTTTAGCGGTAAAAAAGCTTGCGTACGCGTTGGCAGCAGGCGATACCTTCATTCTCAAACCTGCTTCTGTTACTCCCCTCTCGGGGTATATAATTGCCACTGCTTTTGAAAGAGCTGGTTTACCGGCGGGGGTTTTGAACGTGATTCCGGGACCGGGAGATATTGTAGGAGATAAACTGGTGGAAGATCAGAGGGTTAAGTGCGTGACGTTTACTGGCTCAAGCCCGGTTGGCCGCAGTATTGCAGCGAAAGCTGGCTATCATCTTAAGAAATTTGCGATGGAACTGGGGGGTAAAAACCCTCTGATAATTCTCGGCGATTATGATGTAGAGCAGGCAATTAAAATTGCTGGATATGGTGCGTTTTATCATCAGGGACAGGTTTGCATGGCGTCTTCCCGTATTATTGTAGAGGCACCCATTTATGATGCTTTTTGTGAAGGATTGGTAGCATACGCCCGTACGCTCAGAATAGGAGATCCCCATGATCCGGATACCATTATCGGCCCGCTGATCAGCAATGAGCAGTGTGATTTTATCGATGGACAAATTCAGGATGCACGTTCAAAAGGAGCTAAAATATTGACTGGGGGAAAGCACCAGGGAACTTTTTATGAGCCGACAATTTTAGCCGAAGTAACGCCTGAAATGGATATTTTTTATCAGGAAACATTTGGGCCCGTTACGTCAATTTTTTGTGTCGAGAACGCTGAACAGGCGCTTGCATTGTGTAATGATAATAAGTTTGGCCTTTCTTCTGCATTGCTTACCTATGACATGCGACTTGCAATTAAGCTGGGGCTCAATATGGAATCCGGCATGGTTCATATCAATGACACCACGTTTGTAAGTGGTATCACAGCACCGTCTGGCGGTATCAAAAACAGTGGTTATGGTCGGGAAGGCGGTAGATACTCCATTGAAGATTATACTGAACTTAAATGGATTACGATGCAATATGCCGATAAAAAAATGCCATTTGAACCGAAGATGTAGGCCTGCCCCTGAAAGACTTCCCGGAGACGGTGGAGGTCCCGGGTACAGAGGACGTAGATCTGGAAGAGCTGATCTGCGGCCGGTAAAAGGAGAGAAAAACGATGGAACATGTCATGGAGCGCTTCCAGCGCCTTCCGCTGGGCAATATCTGCGATGCAAACGGAAAGCGGGGGAGCATGGATCCGGCCATCCGGCCGGTGGACCCCAGCCTGCACATGGTGGGGCGCGCCTACACGGTGCGCTGTCACCCCGGCGACAATCTGGCCATCCACAAGGCCATTACAGAGGCGCCGGACGGCAGCGTGCTGGTGATTGATGCGGGCGGCTATACCGGCGGCGGCCATATCGGAGAGATCATGTGCTTTGCCTGCATGCAGCGGGGGATTCGGGGTCTGGTCATCGACGGTACCTGCCGGGATGCGGACGATATCCAGGCGCTGGGCTTCCCGGTGTTTTCCCGGGGCTTTAATCCCGGCGGCACGGTCAAGGAAACGGTGGGGCAGACCGAGATCCCGATCGTCTGCGGCGGCGTGCCCGTGCGGCCCGGCGATCTGGTCGTGGGAAACCGGGACGGCGTGGTCGTGGTGGCAAAAGAAAACATCGAAGCGGTGCTGGAGGGCGCGGAGGCTATCGCCCGGAAGGAGGTCCGGGTCCTGGAGGAACTGAAGCAGGGCAGGACCACCGCCGAGATCTACCAATTCTCTAAAATTCTCTGAGGCACAGAAAGCCCGTTTGCAGCCCGCTCAAAACCGCTGCGCACCGCTCCTCCGCGGGGGTACAAACAGGCTTTCCGAAACCGGAAAGGACGCGCAATGATGGAACCTATGATTACCGACGCGATGGTGGAAGAATTCCGCCAGATGGACACCTGCTGCCTGTCCGACGCAATGGACCGGCTGGGCATTCCCTGCGGATTGGAGGGCATCAAGCCCGTCAATCCCGACTCGGCGCTCTGCGGCCGGGCGTTTACCGTGCATTATGTTCCCTGTGGGACCGTGAAGGGGACCGTGGGCGATTTTCTGGATGATGTGAAGCCGGGCGAGGTCGTGGTCATCGACAACGGCGGGCGGACCTGGTGTACCGTTTGGGGGGACCTGATGTCCATCGCGGCCACCCACAAGGGGATCGCCGGGACGGTGATCGACGGCGTCTGCCGGGATCTGCCCACCGTCCATAAGCTGAACTACAACATTTTTACCAAAGGCCATTATATGGTCACCGGAAAGGACCGGGTGGAGGTAGACCAGATCAACGTCCCGGTAGCGGTATCCGGCGTCCGGGTAGCGCCCGGCGACCTGGTGGTGGGCGACGCCACCGGCGTTGTGGTGATCCCCCAGGAAAAAGCCGCGCGCGTTCTGGAAGTAGCCAAAGAGATTGCCGCCAAGGAGGCGGTGATCGAGGAAAGCGTGGCCCGCGGCGTACCGCTGCGGGAGGCCCGCGCCAAGGTGCATTACCACAACCTGCAGACCCGTGAGGAGACCTGACAGTCCCACATCCAACATACTGGGAGATGGAAACGTATGCATTTAACGGCAGAAGAGCAAAAAATGCTGGACGGCGCCTACGGCGAGACGGTCCGGCGGTCCATGAAGGTGCTGGTCGCACTGGGCGAGATCTACGGCGCGGATCACATGATCGAAGTAAAGAACGTCCATTCCCCCGGCGTCAGCTACCGGGTGGCAGGGGACGCGGGCCTGGGCTATGTGGAGGACGCCAGCAAGGACGCCGTGTTCCAAGTGCCCATGACGCTGAACACCATCGGCATCGACGAAAAGGACTGGAAGCAGATCGGCTTCCCGGAGGACTTCTCCTGCAAGCAGCTGGAGCTCTCCAGAGCTTATGAGAAGATGGGCGCCATCCCCACCAACAGCTGTACCCCCTATCTGAACGGGAACCTGCCCATGTTCGGAGAGCACGTGGCCTGGGGCGAGTCCTCCGCCGTGGCATTCGTCAATTCGGTCATCGGCGCCCGGACCAACCGGGAGGGCGGACCTACCGCCCTGGCCGCCGCGATCACCGGACGGGTACCGGCCTATGGTTACCACCTGGATGAGAATCGGAAGGGCACCCACCTGATCCGGGTGGAGGTGGACCTGAAGACCGATAAGGACTTTGCCGTACTGGGGTATTTCGGCGGCAAGCTGGCCGGGAAAGACGTGCCGGTCTTTGAGGGGATCAAGCGCCGTCCCACTCTGGAGCAGTTCAAGGCGCTTGGCGCGGCCCTGGCCTCGGCGGGCGCGGTCGCCTTGTATCATGTGGTCGGCTTCACGCCGGAAGCGCCTACGAAGCAGGACGTCATCGGCGACGAGATCCAGCCGGTGGTCTTCGATCAGGCGGCCTATGACAAGGTTTGTGAAAAATTCAGCCAGAAGGGCCCCATCGATTTCGTGGTCCTGGGCTGTCCGCATGTGTCCATCCGCGAATTTGAGGAGATCGCCGGCCTGGTCCGGGGCAAGCGCCTGAACAGCGATCTGTGGGTGTGCACCTCCCGCATGGTGCGGGAGCTGGCCGAACGGATGGGCTTTGTGGAGGACATCCAGGCGGCGGGCGGCGAGATCATCTGCGACACCTGTCCGGTACTGTGCTGCACGCTGACCCAGCGGGGCTACAAGACCGTGGCCACCAACTCCGGGAAAATGGCCCACTACGCGCCGGGACTGTGGAATCTGCAGCCCGTGCTGCTGAATACCGCCGAGTGTATCCAGGCGGCCATCGACGGGAAATGGGGGGAGTAACCGTGTGTGAAGAAAAAGTTCTGAGAGGCAGATGCATCGTGGAGGGCTGCGTAGAGGGCGAGGCCCTGGTCACCAACGACGCGATCTCTTTCATGGGAACCATCAACCCCAAGACCGGCTACGTCATCGAACGCAAGCATGAGATCGAGGGAGCGTGCCTGAAGGGGAAGGTGCTGGTGTTCCCCATGTCCAAAGGTTCCACCGGCGGCTCCTACATGCTCTACGATCTGGTGAAAAACGGCGTGGGTCCTCTGGGCATCGTCAATATCGAGGCGGAATCCATCGTGGTCATCGGCGCCATCGTCTCCGACCTGCCGATGGTGGACCGCATCGACATCGGCCAGATCCATACGGGGGATTACGTCCGCCTGAACGCAACGGAAGGGACCGTCACCGTTATTCCGAAGCAGCCCAAAGGCTGACCGGGGCCGGTAAGCTGCGATGGGTGAACTGTTTGCCCTGATCAACGCGGCCGGATGGAGCTGCGGGATGGTATTTGCCCGGCGTGCCCAGCAGCGGGCGCAGGTCGGTATTCTGGGCGGCCTGTACTGCTCGCTGCTGGTCAACACCGTCATCAATCTGATGATGTTCCTGGGCGGCCTTTTGGCGCAGCCGCTCCCGCCGGTCACAGTCCGCGGGATGGTCTTTTTTGTGCTGGGCGGGGTGTGCAACAGCCTGATCGGCCGCGGGCTGCTCTTTTACACGGTCTCCCTGCTGGGGGCGGCCCGGGCCGGGGTGGTGAAGGCCACCACGCCGGTATTCGCGCTGCTGTGCGGCGTCTTTCTGCTGCACGAGGTGATCGCCCCGCTGGATTGGCTGGGGATCGCGGCGGTGCTGTGCGGCGTGCTGACCATCGCCATAGGCGGGGCCCGCCGGAACCAGGGCGGCGCCGCCTGGGACGGGACGGCCGTGCGGGGCGTTCTTTTTGGACTGCTGGCCAGCCTGTTCCTGGCCCTTGGCAACCTGTTCCGAAAGCTGGGCGTCAGTGCGATCCCAAGCTCGTCCGTGGGCGTGTTTGTGGGGTCGCTCAGCGCCTTGAGCGTGCTGAGCGTCTTCCTGCTGATCACCGGACCCGGTATCCTGCGGCAGGCCCTGCGTCATCTGGACCGGGATTATGCCGTGTCCGGACTCAGCACCAGCGTGGCGCTCTATTTCCTGTTTACCTCTTTGCAGATGATCCCGCTCTCGATCGCCAATTCTCTGACGGCGGCGGAGCCGCTGTTTACGCTGCTGCTGGGACGGCTGCTGCTGGGCAGGCAGGAAAAGCCCACCACGGCGCTTGTGGCCGGCGCGCTGAGCACCGTGCTGGGCGCCGTGCTGCTGGCCTGCTTTTGAGCGCGGGGAGCCGCCGGGAGCGCTCAGCCGGTTCGTTTGCCCGCTTGGCACAGCTTCGCGGCCGGAAGGCGGCACAGTGCCCCGGGGTACCCCTGTGCGGGTATCCCGGGGCACTGATTTTGCCGGGGCCTCAGAGGGTGAGGGTGCCGCTCTCATCCTCCAGCAGCAGCAGGATATTTTCCTCCTGGCCGGTGGCGGCGTTGAGGTAGACCAGCATATGGCTGCCGGTTTCCGTTTCGCACTTGAATTCGTGGCAGAGCACCTCGTGTTCGCCGCCGGTGGGGATCACGGCAAGCTGATGGGCAAGCACCTTCAGCGCATCCCCGACGGCGCTGCGCGCCTGATCGGCGGTGACGGCGGGAGCGGGAAGGTCCCGGATCCGGTGGTTCATCAGATAACCCTCCGACTGGAAGCCGATGAGCCCCCCGTTATCCAGGGCCACGGACACCTTGATGAGATCGGGGTAGCAGTATACTCCGTCCTGCCGGGGGGCGAAATGAACGGTGAGCACATCGCCAAGATCGATGGAATAGCTGTGATCCATATTCGCATAACCCCGTTGGAGCAGAAATTCCGCCGCCGCCTGGATCGCCGCCTCCCGGCTGAGAGCGGCTCCGGAAACGGGCCGGGAGTTGGTGACCTGGAGCACCTGAGCACCCTGCTTCGTGACCTCTACATACACCTCTCCGCCGTCCACCGCGGCGGAGAAGCCCCAGGTGGGCAGGGCGCCCGCCCCATCGGAGACCAACGTGAAGATCTCCGGGCGCAGGTCCAGAAAGGCCGCGGCCGCCGCCCGGGCCTCATCCTGGCCCGCCAGAGGCAGCCCTTCCAGGCACTTGGGCGTGCGGTTGGACAAGTGCTCGGAGAAGGGGCCGTCGTAGACCAGGGCGGGCACCTCCGGGAAATCTGCCTCCACCGTCTGAAACGCGGAGCCCGCCGTGACCGGAGCAGACGCGCCGGAAACGCCGGAGAGGCGGGAGCGTACCGCCTCCAGATCCTCCAGCGTGACGGTACGGCCGTCCAGGTCGGACTGGAGGCTCTGCAGCGCATCGGCCAGGGTGGACGCCGTCTGGGCCAGCGCATGCAGCCCGGAACGCTCCTCCTGGGTGCACGTCTGCGCGTCGTAAGCGCCGCGCGAGAGCGCCATGGCGTAGTCTCCGGCTTTGGCCAGAAAGGCGGCGGTCTGCTCCAGCTCCACATTGCCGTAGGGCAGCTCGCCCAGGGCCATCTGAGCGGAGAGCGCCTTGCCGTAGGCCTGCGTACACAGGCTGGAGAACAGCGCGGGCGTGGTGGCGTAGGACGCCTTCTGCAGGGCGGTATCCAGCTCGCCCGCCGCGGTGGCAAGCTCCGCAAAGGCATGCCGGTAGCCAGTGTCCAGCAGGTATTGGTACTGCTGCGCCCGCATGTGGTTTTGGACGGCAAAGCCCAATACGACCGCAAAGGCCGCCGTCAAAAAGCTGGCTGTCCGGATCCGCGTCCGGCGGCGCCAGTGGCTTCTTCGATTCATAAAAACGCCCTCCTTTGGCGGTAGTTTCACCAAAAGAGGGCATTTTTTCTCACGAGCGGGACAAGAAAATGTTACCGCTGTTCGTAGCGCTGCTGGACGAAGGGCCAGTGGATGCGCTCGAACCAGCGCTCCACGTAGTCGGGGCGGCGGTTCTGGTAATCCAGATAATAGGCGTGCTCCCACACGTCCACGCACAGAAGGGGCCACAGCCCCAGAGACAGGGGAGAGTCCTGGTTGGCGGTCTTCAGGACCGAGAGAGCTCCGGAGCGCTCGCAGACCAGCCAGGCGTAGCCGGAGCCGAACTGGCCCAGAGCGGCGGCCTTCATCGCGGCGCGCCAGTCGTCATAGGAGCCGAAATCCCGCTCCAGGGCGGCGGCCAGGCCGCCGGAGGGCCGCAGGCCCCGCTCCGGACTCAGGCAGTTGAAGTAGAGCAGATGGTTGTATACCCCGCCGCCGTTGTTGCGGATGGCGGTGCGCTTGGGCTCGGAGAGACGGTCCAGGTGCCGGAGCAGCTCTTCCAGCGTTTTGTTCTGCTCTTCGGGGCGGTCGGCCAGGGCGGTGTTCAGATTGTCGATATAGCTCTTCAAGTGCTTGTCGTGGTGAAAGTGCAGGGTCTTTTCGCTGATCTCATCTTCCAGTGCGTCGTAGGCATAGGGCAGCGGAGGAAGCTGATAAGGATAGCACAGTTCCATAGGATTCATCCTTCCCGGTTGTTTTTCCAGCGGTTTTGCGGTATACTCTGTCTAATATTATTCGTATCAAATGAGGGAACATACCTATGACCGATTATTTTCATCTGAACACCCGCCCGGACGCCGTCCGGGCCATCAGCACTCTGGGCCTGGCCCATCTGGGGGACGGAGTGTTCGAGCTGATGGTGCGCTCCTGGCTGTGCCTGCACGGAAAGGCCACCTCCCGGGGGCTGCATAAGGCCACTGTGGGCTATGTGGCCGCGCCGGCCCAGGCCAGGGCTGCGGAGAAGATTTTGCCGCAGCTCATCGGGGAGGAGGCCGACGTGTTCCGCCGGGGCCGCAACACCAGCCCCCACAGCGTGCCCCAAAACGCCAGCCGGGCGGACTATCAGACCGCCACCGGACTGGAGGCCCTGTTCGGCTGGCTCTGGCTTCAGGGCCGGACGGAACGGCTGAATGAACTGTTCGAGCAGATGATGGAGGAGAACCCATGCCGCTAGACGCCCTTTGCCTGACCGCCGTGGCGGGAGAACTGCGCCGCTCTCTCCTGGGGGGGAAGATCGACAAGATCTATCAGCCTGCCCGGGAGGAACTGCTGCTCTGCATCCGGGGCCGGGGGGAGAACGTGCGCCTGCTGCTCTCGGCCAACCCGGGCCACCCGCGGGCCCACCTGACGACCCGGAACCGGGAGAACCCGGACACGCCGCCCATGTTTTGCATGCTGCTGCGCAAGCACCTGCTGGGCGGGCGCATTCTGGAGCTGAAGCAGCCCCCCATGGAGCGCCTGCTGGACTTCCGTCTGGAGACCATCGACGAGCTGGGGGACCGGGTGGAGCGCCGCCTGGTGCTAGAGGCCCTGGGCCGCAACTCCAATCTGATCCTGCTGGACGGGGAGGGGCGTATCATCGACTGCCTGCGCCGGGTGGACGGCGACATGTCCCGCCAGCGCCAGGTGCTGCCGGGCCTGTTTTACCGCCTGCCCCCCGCGCCGGATAAACTGGACCCCATGGCGCTGGACGGCGAAGGCCTGCGCCGGGCGCTGGACAACCCCACCGGGCGGGAGGCGGACAAGCTGCTGCTGGATACCTTCAACGGTCTGTCGCCCCTGATCGCCCGGGAATTGGCGTTCCGGGCGGGCGGGGATGGGGAGCCCCTGGCGCGGGAGCTGGAAAAGCTGCTGGACGCCGTCCGGCGGGAGGACTTCGCCCCTTATCTCTTGGTGCGGGAAGGGAAGGGGACGGACGTTACGTTTCTGCCCATCCTCCAGTACGGGCCCCAGACCGAGAGCCGCCGGCAGGAAAGCTTTTCGCAGCTTCTGGACGGCTTCTACGAGGAGCGGGAGCAGATGGAGCGGGTGCGCCAGCGGGGGCAGGATCTGGTCAAGTCGGTGACCAGCGCCCGGGACCGGACGGCGCGCAAGCTGGCCAACCAGGAAAAGGAGCTGGAGGCGACCGAAACGCGGGAGCGCCAGCGGGAGCTGGGGGATCTCCTTACCTCCAATCTCCACGCGATGCAAAAGGGAATGAGCACCTTCCGGGCTGTAGATTACTATGACCCGGAGGGGAAGCAGACGGACATCCCCCTGGACCCCCTGCTCACCCCTCAGCAGAATGCTGCCAAATACTATAGGGCGTACAACAAGGCCAAGACCGCCCGGCAGATGCTTGCCCTTCAAATGGAGAAGGGGCGGCGGGAGCTGGAGTATCTGAACAGCGTTCTGGAGAATATCTCCCTGGCGGAGGGGGAGCGGGATCTGCAGGAGATCCGGCAGGAGCTGGCCGAGACCGGCTATCTCCGCCGCCCGGGCAAGGCCAAAGACCGCGGCCGGAAGGTCTCCGGAAAGCCCATGGAGTTTCGCTCCTCCGCCGGTCTGCGGATCTCGGTGGGCAAGAACAACAGCCAAAACGACCGGCTCACCACCAAGCAGGCCTATAAGAGCGACCTCTGGCTGCACACCCAAAAGATCCACGGCTCCCATGTGATCCTCTGGCTGGAGGGGGGCGGGGCCGACGCCCGGAGCCTGACCGAGGCGGCCCAGCTGGCGGCGTATTTTTCCCAGGCCAGGGACGGCAAAAAGGTGCCGGTGGACTATACCCCGGTGAAATATGTGAAAAAGCCGGCGGGAGCCCGGCCCGGCATGGTGGTCTATTCCACCTATCAGACCGCCGTGGTGGACCCGGACCCGGAATTGGCCAAGCGATTGAGGGTGAAATGAGATGGATACCTGTCATATCCTTGTGGTGGAAGACGATGCGGATATCAATAAGCTGCTGTGCCGGATCCTGGAAGGGGCGGGCTACGACTGCCGCCCCGCCTTTTCCGGCAGCGAAGCGATGCTTTGGGCGGAGCGGTACGACTATGACCTGGTGCTGCTGGACCTGATGCTGCCCGGACTGAGCGGGGAGGAGTTCATCGCCCAGCTGCGGCGGAAAAAGACCATGCCCATCCTCGTCCTCTCCGCCAAGGCGGCGCTGGAGGACCGTGTAAACGTGCTCCGGCTGGGCGCCGACGACTTTCTTCCCAAACCCTTTGACAATGCCGAGGTGCTGGCCCGGGTGGAGGCCCAGCTGCGGCGCTACAAGCAGTTCGACCGGGGCGGCGCGGCCGGCGCGGTGCTCACCCATGGGGATCTGGTCCTGGACCGGGAGGGGGTGAGCGTCACCGCGGCGGGAACGCCGGTGCCGCTCACCGCCCGGGAGTTTCATATCCTCACGCTGCTGATGGAACACCCCAAAAAGGTCTTCACCCGGGAGCAGCTCTATGAGCAGGTGTGGGGCGGAGCGTATGTTGGGGACGACAACACCGTCAACGTCCACATCTCCAACCTGCGCGCCAAACTGGCCCGCGCCAGCGAGCGGGAATATATCAAAACGGTCTGGGGCATCGGCTTTAAGCTGGCGGAGGGGCAGGACGAACCTCTTTAAGCTTTCTTCATCTTTGCTTAAAGGCAAATTGTTGCCTTGCGCGTATACTGGCATCACAATCCAAGAGAAAGGCTGATGCCAAATGTCAGAAATTGTGTTGGCGCTGCGGGGACTGACCAAGCGCTACGGGAACCACCTGGCGGTGGACCATGTCGATCTGTCGCTGGAGCAGGGGCAGATCTACGGCCTGGTGGGCCGCAACGGTGCGGGCAAAACCACCATAATCCGTATGATCACAGCCCAGACCATCCCCACCGGCGGGGAGATCGAGCTGTTCGGGGCCACCGGGGAGAGGGAGCTGGGCCAGATGCGCCAGCGCACCGGCGTCATGGTGGAGACGCCCAGTTTCTACCCCTACCTGACCGCCCGTGAGAACCTGGAATATTACCGCCTCCAGCGGGGCATCCCCGGCCGGCATGTGACGGAGGAGGCGCTGGAAGATGTGGGGCTGGCCGGCACCGGGAAAAAGAAGTTCAAAAACTTCTCTCTGGGCATGAAGCAGCGCCTGGGTCTGGCGCTGGCGCTGATGAACCGGCCCGACCTGCTGCTGCTGGACGAGCCCATCAACGGTCTGGACCCGGAGGGGATCGTGGAGTTCCGCAACATCCTGCTGGATCTGTGCCGCCAGCGGCAGACCACGATATTGATCTCCAGCCACATTCTGTCCGAACTCTCCAATCTGGCCACCTGTTACGGCTTTATCGACAACGGCCTGATGCTGGAGCAGATCACCGCCAAGGCGCTGGAGACCAAATGCCGGGCGTGCATCGAGCTGCGCGTGGACGATGCGGCCAAAGCCTCCCTGGTGCTGGAGCGGGACCTGGAGGTCCGGGACTACGAGGTGCTGCCGGGCAATGTGATCCGGCTGTACGACTGCCTGGACCGGCCGGAGCAGGTCACCCGGGCGCTGGTGGAGGGCGGCGTGTCCCTGGGCGGCGTCGAGGGCCGGGGGGCCAATCTGGAGGACTACTTCCTGTCCATGATCGGGGGTGCCCGTCATGGCTGATTACCTGCGCGCCGAGTGTACCAAGGCCTTCCGCCGCAAGTACCTCTACATTGCCCTGCTGGTTTGCCTGGCCGGGGAAAGCCTGCTGCTGCTGGGCTCCTGGCTCACCTATTCCTGGGGCAACACGAATATCAGTTTCCATTCCACCGCCGTCATGGTGGCGGCCATCCTCAGCTTCGGTCTCTACGCCACCCTGATCACCGGAGATATCGTCTTCTCCGATCAGTACAAGCACAATACCCTGAAAAACGAGGTGTCCTACGGCCTGCCCCGCGGGCGCATCTATCTGGGCAAGCTGCTGGTATCCATGTTGGTGGCGCTGGCGGCCTGTGTGGTACTGATCGGCTTCTATTTGGGCGGCTGCTGGCTGCTCTTCCCCCATGACGGGAGTGATGGGACGGTTTGGAGCCTGCTGGGCTATTGCCTGGCGGGGGCCTTCCCCCTCTGGCTGGGCGGCCAGGCCCTGGTGATGGCCTGCTATTTCCTGGTACGCAGCAGTACCATGGCCGCCTTCCTGTCGATCGGTATCCTGGTGGTCCTGGCCAGTGTGTTTCAGGCGCTGGGGCTGCTGATCAGCCCGGTCTTTGAATGCATCCGGCACTTCCTGCCCGGCGTCATGCTGGATACGCTGGCCAGGATGGCGTTTGACTGGCCTTACGTGGGCCTGTGCTGGATCGTAGGCGCGGTCTGGTGCGTGGGGTCCACCGCTGTGGGACTGGCCATTTTCCGGCGGAAAGAGATCCGGTAGGCCCGGATAGGAGGGAAGACCGTGCTCAACTATATCAAGGCGGAGCTGTGGAAGGTCTTCCGGCGTAAGAGCTGTTACGTTCTGGCGGCGCTGCTGCTGTTCTGCGCGCACCTGTACGGCTGGCTGTTCAGCGGAGGCTACTTTGCCGACCTGGCCGCCGGGGTCTCCCTCACCATGGTCACCGGGATGCCGCTGGCCCCGCTGCTGGCCCATTTGGTAGACGCTGGGAGCCGGGATACCCTGAAAAACGAGCTCTCGTTCGGCCTGAGCCGGGGACGGATCTACTGGGGCAAGCTGGCGGCCGGGCTGCTGCTGGGGCTGCTCCTGGCCCTGATCCTGGTGGGGGGCGTACTGGCCACCGGAAGGCTGCTGCTTCCCCGGGGAGATCCCGGTGCGGCGTGGTCCAATCTGTACCGGGTGGGCGTTTGCCTGCTGGGGGCCGTGCCGCTGTGGTGCGGGATGTTCGCCCTGTGTCACACACTGGCCCTGCTGGTGCGCAGCACGGCGGTATGGATGGCGGGCTACTACGTCGCCTTTTTCATTGGCCAGCCGATCCTGACCGTTCTGGCAGCCGGTTTCTTCGGGGGAAACATGGCGGCTTGGCCGTTTCGCCTGCTTCAGGCGGTTCTCATACCGTGCACGCTGCTGATATCGGGCTTGCCGAGCGGCTGGATCAGCGGGGAGTACCTGCTCTGGTGCTGGGGGGTCGGACTGGGCTGGCTGGCGGTCAGCGCGGGCGCGGGCCTGCTGTTCTTCCGGCGGATGGACCTGCGCTAGCGGGAAAGAAGCGGAAAAGGATCTGTTTTCGCCCGGCGGGCGGGCTGCGCCGTCACGCCGGCGGGCTTTCCAGGCTGCAGAATCGAAATTTGCCGCCGCCGTTCCGATCACAAAATGTTTGCCGGCCATTTTGCGGGAAATCGAGGTGAAAGGTTCGCGCAGCCGTGCCGGCAGCCTCGGCAGTCTTCTGATTCAAAAAAGGCGCGCCCGGGCGTGTCGGCAGAGCGGCAATGCCGCCCGCCGGCCCTCCGGCGCGCCCTTGGTATGGAAAGCGGGGGAAATTTGAGATGCGGATCTTGTGCGTGATGCTGGCGCTGGCCTGCGTCATACTGCTGATATGGGTCTGGAGCCAGCGCAGGGCGCTGCATCGGGCGGCCCAACAGCTGCGGGAGGTGGAGCGCACCGATTCCGCCGCCCGTCTGCGTCTGGCCGCGCCCAATCGCGCGGCGGAGGAGCTGCTGGACGCGGTGAATGTACTGCTGGAGCTGCGGCAGGCCGACCGGGCCTCCTTTCGGGAGCGGGAGCGTTCCCTGCGCCGGCAGATCGCCAATGTCTCCCACGACCTGCGTACTCCGCTCACCTCCATTTTGGGCTATCTCCAGCTGCTGGAGGACGAAGCGCTGCCGGCGGCGGAGCGGAGGGAGTACCTGGCGGTGGTGGCCAGCCGCGCCAAAGCCCTCCAGAGCCTGATCACCAGCTTTTACGACCTGTCCCGGCTGGAGAGCGGGGAGTACCCGCTCCGGCGGGAAAAGGTGGACCTGTATACCAGCCTCTCCGGATTGCTGGCGGCCTTTTACAACGACTTTACCGATGCGGGCTTCGATGTAACGGTGGATCTGGCCCAGGGACTGCCCGGCGTGACGGCGGATCCGTCGGGGGTCCTGCGGGTATTCACCAATTTGCTCCGCAATGCCTTGGACCATGGTCAGGGACAGATGGAGGTGCGTCTGTTTCGGAAGGGGGATGCGGTGGTCAGCCTGTTCCGCAACGGTTCCGGCGGCATTACGCAGGATGATATCCCCCATGTGTTCGACCGCTTCTTCACCGCGGACAAAATGCGCACCGGCCGCAACACCGGCCTGGGACTGGCCATCGTCAAGGCGCTGGCTGACCAGATGGGCTGCGGTCTGGAGGCCGGATTGGACGGGGCGTTCTTTTTCGTGCGCATCCGATGGAAGCTGTGAGCCCGCCCCGCCTGTGGGAAGCGTACGGCAATGGAGAAAAGAGAAGCGATCCCGTTTACCTTATTTGTGCATTTGGAGTACCTTTCGTCGAAATAACAGGGGCAGCTTCATAACCGAAGCTGCCCCTACAAACTGGAAGTTGTTGTAATCATTTATTCGGATACAATCCACTGTACATAAGCCCACTGTAGCTGTGTAGTATCAACTGTGTTCCCGTCAATAGGTGTTCCACACTCTTGATATAAATAGAAATCATCAAAGCTATCTTTTTCTTTCACGGCATACATTTTACACCCTGCTAAGCCTGTGTCATTTGCAGTTTCCTCTGACAAATCGCCAATGTATGTATACTCATCAGGCAAATCTTCAACTGGCATATAAGGTGCAACATAGTTTCTGTCAAAGAGCGTAATTGTAGGTGGAAGGTCGCCTGTTTCGCTTGATTTGTTTCCAAACGAACAGCCAGCCAGTGAAAATACAATAATCAATACACTAATCCATATTATCGGCTTTTTCATGCCGTACACCTCCATAAATTCGGATTTGTAACTTTTTGACACCTACATGTATTTTATCATGCAGGCAAACTATTTTCAATAGCTGGTCAATCGCCGGAGATTTTAAGCCGGAGAAAAGAGAAGCGGCGTCCCTTGCGTTTTGGGCAAAAATTTGCTATGATAAAGTATCTTGCAATCACACCTGGAGGGAACCGATATGCTGAACAGTAAGCGCGAGGGCGTCTATTATAAAAACGGCGCCTTTCTCCCGGCCCGGGAAGGCCCCGCCGCCGGGCTGCCCGCACCGGAGGAAGCCAAAAAGGGGACCATGGCCTATGCCATCCTGTCCAAGCACAACACGGCGCGGGGCATGGAAGAGCTGGCGATCCGATTTGACGCCATGGCCTCCCACGACATTACCTATGTGGGCATCATCCAGACGGCCCGTGCCTCCGGCATGACGGAATTCCCAGTGCCCTATGTGCTGACCAACTGTCACAATTCTCTGTGCGCCGTGGGCGGTACCATCAACGAGGACGATCACGTCTTCGGCCTGTCCGCCGCCAAGAAGTACGGCGGCGAGTTCGTCCCCGCCCACCAGAGCGTGATCCACTCCTATATGCGGGAACGCTACGCCGCCCCCGGCAAAATGATCCTGGGATCCGATTCCCACACCCGTTACGGCGCTTACGGGACGATGGCCATCGGCGAGGGCGGGCCCGAGCTGGCCCGGCAGCTGCTGAAAAAAACCTATAACATCGCCTATCCGAAGGTGATCGCCATCTACCTCACCGGGGCGCCCCGGCCCGGTGTGGGCCCGCAGGACGTGGCGCTGGCGCTGGTGAAGGCCACCTTCCAGCAGGGCGTGGTGAAGAACGCCGTCATGGAGTTCTTTGGACCGGGCGTAAAGAGCCTGTCCATGGATTACCGCTCCGGGATCGACGTGATGACCACCGAGACCACCTGCCTGTCCTCCGTGTGGGAGACCGACGACATCCTCAGGGACCATCTGACCGTACTGGGCCGCGGGGACGCGTACCAGCGTCAGGCGCCGGCCGAGGGCGCGTACTATGACGGAGTCATCGAGGTGGCGCTGGACCGGATCGAGCCCATGATCGCTCTGCCGTTCCACCCCTCCAACGCATACACCATCCGGGAGTTCAAAGCCAATCTGGACGAGCTGCTCCATCAGGTGGACGAGGATGCCGTGCGGCAGCTGGGCCTCAAGCACAGGCCGGCCTCTCTGCGGGAGAAGATCGTGGACGGCAAATTCCGGGTGGATCAGGGCGTCATCGCCGGCTGCTCCGGCGGCACGTACCAGAATATTGTCCGGGCGGCCCAGATCCTGGACGGCCACGCCATCGGCTCGGATGAGTTCTGGCTGTCCGTCTACCCCACCAGCCAGCCGGTGAACCTGGAGCTGACCCGCAAGGGGTATATCGCCTCCCTTATGGCCGCCGGCGCGTCCATCCGGTCCTGTTTCTGCGGCCCCTGCTTCGGCGCGGGGGACGTGCCCGCCAACGGGGCCTTCTCCATCCGGCACTCCACCCGGAATTTCCCCAACCGGGAGGGGAGCAAGCCCTCCGATGGACAGGTGTCCTATGTGGCGCTGATGGACGCGCGAAGCATTGCCGCCACCGCACGGAACGGCGGCGTGCTCACCGGCGCGGACGAGCTGCCCGAGATCCCGGCGGACCCGGCGGTGGAGCCCTTCGCCTATGACGACACGCCCTACAAGGCACGGGTCTATTTCGGCGTGGGCAAACCCGATCCGGCGCAGGAGCTGGTGTTCGGCCCCAACATCGCCGACTGGCCGGAGCAGGTGGCCCTGCCGGAAAACCTGCTGCTGACCGTGTGCTCGGCCATCTACGATCCGGTCACCACCACCGATGAGCTCATCCCCTCCGGGGAGACCTCTTCTTACCGCTCCAACCCCATCAAGCTCTCCGAGTTTGCCCTGAGCCGCAAGGATCCCCAGTATGTGCCCCGGGCCAAACAGGTGCTGGCGGTGGAGCGCCTGCGCCGCGCCGACCCCGACGCCCCTGAGGTCCGGCAGGCCCTGATGGGCCACGACCCCGCCGCCACTGGACTGGGCTCCCTGGTCATGGCCCTCAAGCCCGGCGACGGCTCCGCCCGGGAGCAGGCCGCCTCCTGCCAGCGGGTGCTGGGCGGCGCGGCCAACCTGGCCGCCGAGTATGCCACCAAGCGTTACCGCTCCAACGTGGTCAACTGGGGCATGCTGCCCTTCATCGCCGAAGGTGTGAAGGACTGGGATATCCAGCCCGGCGACAAGCTGTATATCCCCGGTGTCCGGGCCGCCGTGGACGGCGGGGCGGAGGAGATCGACGCTACCCTGATCCAGCACGGAGCGGAAAAGCACGTCACCCTCAAGCTCCCCGGCATGACCCGCGAGGAGCGGGATATCGTTTTGGCCGGCTGCCTGATCAACTACTACGCCAAGTAAAGCCTTCCGTTCGGAAAGGAGGCCCCCATGAAGCGTATCCAGCGTCTCCTCCTCTGCGTCCTGCTCTGCCTGGCGGTGTTGCCGGTCAGCGCCTCCGCCGACACGGGCCCCAAGCCTGCGGTGACCATCACCGTGGTCAACGCCCCGGCGGGGGACTACTACCTGGATCTGCTGATCCAAGACCCGGGGGACTATCCCAACATCGACCCCGAGGACTACGACCCCACCCTGCTGGACGGTCTGCGGAGCTGGGAGGGGGAGGGGTGGTGGCCCGCCCTGCTGGAGGGCACGGATGTACCTCTCTTCGGTGACCTGACGCCGGGGGAGGACGGCACCCACCGCTTCACCTACCACGGCCTGCCCAGGACCTTCCGCATCGCCGTCTCATCCGCCCAGGGGGCCCAGGCCACGGAGAGCTCCTTCACCCGTACGGTGTTCTATACCCACCTGACCTACAACTGGGCCACCAACACCATCACGAAGGCCACCTCCACGGTGGGCTTCTACCTGACCCAGTTCCTCTCCACCCTCATTCCCACCCTGCTGGTGGAGGGGGCGCTGCTGTGGCTGTTCGGCTTCCGCAGCCGGCAGGACTGGCTGGTGTTCGCTCTGGTCAACCTAGCCACCCAGCTGGGGCTCCATGCGGCGCTGGGCTCCACCATGATGGCCACGGGGGGACACTACTTCTACTATCTGATGATACTCCCCTTGGAGGCGATCGTCCTCGTGGTGGAGATCGTGGCCTACCGCATCCTCCTCCAGGAGCACAGCACGGGCCGGCGGGTGGGATATGCCGTGTGCGCCAATGCGGCCAGCTATGCTGTGGGTTACCTGCCTCTCCACTTGGCCGTGTCCTTTTTGGCCCGGTAGGCCAAGAATCATTTTACAGGACGCGGAAAACGCGGTATAATAGGGTATGCCGGGCCATGCGGCCCGGCATACCGTCTTTTTGGAATAGGAGAACTCTATGAAAAAGATCCTTGGGCCGCTCCTGGCCCTGACGCTGCTCCTCTCCGCCTGCGGCGCGCCCGCCGCGCCGGAGCAGGACGATACCCTCCATGTGCTGGCCACCACCTACCCGGTCTACCTCTTCACCACGGCGGTGACCGAGGGGGTGGAGGGGGTGGAGGTGAGTCTGCTGGTCAACCAGCAGACCTCCTGCCTGCACGACTATACCCTTACCGTCGGCGACATGAAGGCCATCGAGAGGGCCGACGTGATCGTCAGGAACGGCGCGGGGCTGGAGGACTTCATGGATGACGCCCTGGCCGCCTCGGACGCGCCCGTGATCGACTGCTCGGCGGGCGTCGAGCTGCTGCCCGCCCAGGGTCACGAAGGCCATGACCACGATACCGAGTACGATCCCCACATCTGGATGGATCCCAGCTATGTCCAGGGGATGCTCAGCGCCATCTCTATGGGGCTGGGGGAGCTGGTCTACGGCGACGACTGGGCCTCTCACGGAGAATTCCATACCGGACAGTTGGCGGCAAAGGACATGTTGGAGCAGGCCAGACAGCGCTGGCAGGAGCAGATGGAGCCCCTGCAGGGAAATGGCCTGATCACCTTCCACGACGGTTTCCGGTACTTTGCCCAGGCCTTCGGCCTGGATCTGCTCAAGGCCATCGAGGAGGAGGAGGGCAGCGAGGCCTCCGCCGCTGAGATCAAGGAGATCGTCTCCCTCGTGGAGGAGTACGATATCCCCGCGATCTTTACGGAGGTCAACGGCTCCGACGCCACCGCTCAGGCCATCGCCCGGGAGACCGGCTGTGAGGTGTATGCGCTGGACATGATCATGAGCGGCGACGGCACGGGCATGCAGCCCTATCTCGACGCCATGCAGAAGAACCTTGACACCATCGTGGAGGCATTGGGATGAGCGTACGCAAGCACGAAAACGCGGGAAGCGGCTGCGCGGGCGCCTGCTGCCTGAAGGTGGAGGGGCTGGGCGTGCACTTCGGCGGGGAAGAAGTGCTCCAAAACGTGTCCTTTCACCTTCACTGCGGGGAGATCGTGGCCCTGATCGGCCCCAACGGGGCGGGGAAGAGTTCCCTGTTCCGCACCATTCTGGGACAGGTGCCCCACAGCGGGAGCATCGTGTTCCAGCGCGCGGGGGGCGGCAGGGCGCGGCCCCTGATCGGGTATGTGCCCCAGTCCCCCAGCTTCGACCGGGGGGACCCGGTGAGCGTCCTGGACTTTTTCTCCGCCGCCATTTCGGACTGGCCGGTCTTTCTGCCCACGCCCAGACGCCTGCGCGCACGGGTGCTGGAGTGCCTTGCGCGGGTACATGGGGACAGCCTGATCGACAAACGCCTGGGCGCGCTCTCCGGCGGCGAGCTGCAGCGGGTGCTGCTGGCCCTGGCGCTGGAGCCCCTGCCCCATATCCTCATTTTGGACGAGCCGCTCTCCGGGGTGGACATCGATGGGGAGCGCCAGCTGCTGGATATGCTGGACGAGATCCGCAGCCAGTACGACCTGTCCATCCTGCTGTCCACCCACGACTTTGCCACGCTGGATCAGTATGCCGACCAGGTGATTCTGCTGAAAAATTCCGTGCTGCGGGTGGGGCCGCCGGAGCAGGTCCTCTCCTCGCCGGAATTCCGCGCCGTGTTCCACCTGGACCTGGGGAAGGGGGGGACGCGCTGATGGGCGTCTGGAACGTTTTGATGGACCTGCTGCCCTTTGAGTGGGCCGACCACGGCTTTATGCGCTCGGCCCTGCTGGCGGTGCTGGTCATCTCGCCCCTGTTCGGCCTGCTCTCCACCATGGTGGTGGAAAGCCGCATGTCCTTCTTTTCCGATGCGCTGGGGCATTCGGCCTTTACCGGCATCGCCGTGGGCGTGCTGTGCGGCCTGAGCGACCCCATGTGGTGCGCGGTCCTGCTGGCGCTGGTCTTTGCCGTGCTGTTCACCTATGTCCGGCGCAAGTCCAATATGGCCAGCGATACGGTCATCGGCGTCTTTTCTTCCACAGCCGTGGCTTTGGGCATCTTTATCGCGACGCTCAACGGAGGCAGCTTTACGAGATTCAACAGCATTCTCATCGGCGATATCCTCAGCGTGGAGGCGGGGAAGATCGCCCTTCTGGCCGTCATCCTGGCCGTGGTCGTGGTGCTGTGGGTATGCTCCTTCAACCAGCTGATGCTCGCCTCGGTGCACCCCGCCCTGGCGGACAGCCGCGGGATCAAGGTCTTCTGGCAGGAGGCGGTCTTTTCCGCCGCCATCGCCGTGGTGGTCACGGTGGCCATGACCTGGGTGGGACTGCTGGTCATTAACGCTCTGCTGGTGCTCCCAGCGGCGGCGGGGCGCAATCTGGCGAAGAATATGCGGCAGTACCACCTGTTTTCCCTCCTAGGAGCCGTTGCGGCGGGAATCGCGGGACTGATGACCTCCTATTATATCGGCGCCTCCGCCGGGGCCTCCATCACCTTGTATCTGGCGGCCTTCTTCGCCGTGACCTTCCTGTTCCGGAAGCGGCGGATGTAAGACGTGATGTCTCGGGCCGCAGCGTGAGGACCTGCGCCGGCCCGGGAGCCCGGCGTCCCGGAAAAAGGGGGCCTGAGGTTGTTGCGCCGCCTGCCTGCACCCGCAGGCGCGTTTCGCAGCGCAGCCGCCGCAGGGCGCCTCCCGGCGCGGAGGTGACGGCGAAGCTCCGCGAGGCGCTCCTGCAGGGGGTGTTTTCGACAAGCGGAACGGCCGGACAGCATTTGCTGTCCGGCCGTTTTTGGGATTGGCGTGTGTTATTTTGTACCGAAAATGCGGTCGCCCGCGTCGCCCAGGCCGGGCACGATGTAGCCGTGGTCGTTGAGCTTTTCATCCAGAGCGGCGCAGTAAATCTCCACGTCGGGATGATCGTGGCGCACCCGCTCGATGCCCTCGGGGGCGGCGATGATGTTCATCAGCTTGATGTGCTTGACCTCGTAGTTTTTGATGAACTGGATGGCCGCGGAGGCGGAGCCGCCGGTGGCCAGCATGGGGTCCAGGATGATCACGTCGCGCTCGGCGATATCGGTGGGCATCTTGCAGTAGTATTCCACCGGTTCCAGGGTCTCCGGGTCCCGGTAAAGGCCGATGTGGCCCACCTTGGCGGAGGGGATGAGGGTGAGGATGCCGTCCACCATGCCCAGACCGGCCCGCAGCACCGGAACAATGGCCAGCTTTTTGCCGGCGATGCTCTTGAAGGTAGCGGTGGTGATGGGCGTCTTGATCTCCACGTCCTCCAGCGGCAGGTCGCGGGTGGCCTCATAGCACATCAGGGTGGCGATCTCGGAGACGACCTCGCGGAAGTCCTTGACGCCGGTGTTCGCATCCCGCAGGATGGAGAGCTTGTGCTGGAGCAGCGGGTGATCCAGAATGTGTACCTTTTCCATGTTCATGGCGCTATTCCCCTTTGTTTTGTTCTTTTGCCAGCCGCTCCCGTTCGGCCTGGGAGAGCCGGTGATAGTCCGGTGAGAGGCTCGCCGCGTCGGTGAGCCGCCCCGTCCTGACCTGCTCCAGCGCACAGCGGGCAACGCCCCAGGCGCTCTGGAAACGCAGATGCGGCGGCGCCAGGCGGACGTCCAGCCCCGATTCCTTGAGGGTAGTATAGCATAAAACCGCGCCGTCTCCAACCAAAATTTGCGGTTTTCCGCTGGTTTTTAATTCTTCGGCCAGTTCGGCCAGGGCGACGGCACGGTCGGGACACAGGCGGAGGAGGCCGTCGCCGGTGGAGCGAAAGCGGGCGTTATAGACCTGATTGCGCCGGGCGTCCATCACGGCGCAGAGCTCCATGCCGGTGTGAGCCAGGCACCAGGCCATGGATTCCAGTGTGGAGCAGGCCGCACAGGGCTTTTCGTCGGGCCAGGCCAGACCCTTTGCTGCGGATACGCCGATCCGAAGCCCCGTAAAGGAGCCGGGGCCGGCCGCTACCGCCACTACGTCCACCTCCGCCAGGGTATGGCCGCAGTGCTCCAGCATGGACTGTACCATGGGCATCAGGGTGCGGGAGTGGGTCAGGCCGCTGTTTTGGAAGGATTGCGCCAGCAAAAATTCGTCCTCGCACAAGGCCGCGGAGCAGGCCGCGGCAGAGGACTCCAGAGCCAGTATCTTCATATTCCATCCACCCCCTGGATCGTGATCACACGCTGTCCGTCTTCCGCGCCCCGGCGCAGGTCTACCCGGACGGTGTCTCTCTCCAGCGCGCCGGCGGCGTTTTCGCTCCACTCCACCGCACACACGCCCCCCCGGCGGAGATAGTCCTCCCAGCCGATCTCAAACAGCTCGTCGGAGGAGGCGAGACGGTACAGATCGAAGTGGAAGAGAGGCAGGCGGCCGCCCTCATACTCGTTGACGATGGTAAAGGTGGGGCTGGTCACCCGCCCGGCCACACCAAGGCCCTGGGCCATCCCGCGTACAAAGGCGGTCTTGCCCGCCCCCAGGTCCCCGGTAAAGGCCACCACTGCGCCCGGCCAAAGCAGTTTGGCCAAAGCCGCGCCGAGCGCCTCGGTTTCCCCGGGGGAATTGGATCGATATTCCATGGAACACCTCAAATGTGAAATTTAACTTAAATATTGTACCA
Organism: Flavonifractor sp. DFI.6.63; assembly: GCF_024462255.1. Classification (NCBI taxonomy): domain Bacteria; kingdom Bacillati; phylum Bacillota; class Clostridia; order Eubacteriales; family Oscillospiraceae; genus Flavonifractor; species Flavonifractor sp. DFI.6.63. Next base: position 181,502 of record NZ_JANGBE010000002.1, read on the forward strand.
CACCCGTTTACCAAATGCAAAAAAGATGATAAACTAAATCCGCTTTCCGATCCAAAGCCGGAAGCGCTGATCCCGGTACAGCCCCAACGCGCAGTCCGCAGTCCAGAGAAAAGGGAGGTGAGAGCGGTTGTCCTGGTTTTCTGATTCCATCCGTGCATTTTTCCGCAAAGGAGACCTGCTGCTGCTCTGCCTGTGTATCCTCGCCAGCGGATACGGCCTGGTCCTGATTTACAGCGCCACCCGCTACCTGGAGTTCAACCGCAACCGCAACATGATCGTCCAGACTGCGGCCATCCTCCTGGGTATCCTGGTCTACGTGGTCATGTCGTCGGTGGATATTGAGCTTTTTACGGAAAAATCCTGGAAGCTGATGCTCCTGTTCAACGCCGCCATCAACGTGCTGGTCCGCACGCCGCTGGGGGTGGAGGTGGGCGGCAACCGCAGCTGGGTCCACATCCCCGGCTTTCCGGTGAATCTCCAGCCTGCGGAGCTTGCCAAGCTCACCTTTGTTCTGCTGCTGGCCTGGCAGATGACCCGCCTGGGCGAACGGGGAATCAGCCGCCCCTGGTCTGTGTTCCAGCTGGCGGGGCACACCCTGTTCATGTTCGCCCTCATTGCCGTTACCTCCGGGGATTTTGGCATGGGCCTGACGTATCTGTTGATTTTCGTTATCATGGCCTGGGCGGGCGGGGTGAAAAAGCGCTGGTTTCTGCTGGCTGTGATCCTGGGTGTGATCGCGGTGGCGGTGATCTGGCCCCACATCAGCGACAAATATTTTGCCAAGCGCATCCTGGTGGTGGTAGACCGCCTGCGGGGCAATACGGAGACTCTCTGGGAGCAGACCCAGGGCGCGGGCTGGCAGCAGTATCGCAGCATTCTGGCCATCGGCAGCGGAGGGCTTACCGGCCTGGGTTATCTCCAGGGGATCCAGACCCAGAGCGTCTACGAGAGCTCCCTGCCCGCCCGTGAGACCGATGAGATCTTCGCGGTCTGCGGCGAGGAGTTTGGCCTGGCCGGCTGCCTGCTGCTGCTTTTGATCCTGGCGGCCATCATCCTGCGCTGCATCTGGGTGGCCCGGAGGGCCTGTTCCCCCCAATCGGCACTGATCGCCATGGGCTATGCGGGCATGCTGATGGTACAGGTCGGCGTCAATGTGGGCATGTGCCTGTATGTGTTCCCGGTCGTAGGGCTGACCTTGCCGTTCATCAGCTATGGAGGCTCCTCCATCGTTACCATGTACGCCGCCATGGGCGTGGTTTCCAGCATCAAGATGCGCAGCCTGCCCAGCTGGCTGCGGGACCGCAGCAGGATTTGACACGACCGGGGCGCACGGAGATCCTCCGTGCGCCCCGGCTGCATATTCTCCTTTCTTTGGCAAAGACTATGACTACAGTCTCTACCAAATAAGGAGGTCATTCCCTTGAAACACCGTGTTCTTCTGCGCCGTGCGCTCCCCGCGGCGGCACTGGCGGCCGTCCTGCTCTCCGCGTCGCTTCCCGCATCCGCGCTTCTCTTTCGCAATGAGGAGGCGGCTCCTACCGTAGCCGCTTTCTCCAAAAACGGCCCTGTTACCGGCGCCATCTCCTTCACACAAGCGGATTTTCGTGTGGAGGACGGTAAGACCACGCTGGACTCCATCGTCATCAGCTCGCTGCCCGACCCGGCGGCCGGCGCCCTCACACTGGGCGGACAGGCGGTGGGCATAGGCGACGTGGTGACGATGAACGCTGTGGACGGACTGCGCTTTACGCCCCTGGCCGCGGCCACAGTCTCCTCCGCCGCATTCTCTTTTGTCCCGATCTTTTCCGACGGCCGGCAGGGGAGCGGCGTGAGTGTGGGTCTCTATCTGCTTGCAGCGGAAAACAGCGCGCCGATTGCAGAAAATCTGGAATTGAGCACCTATAAAAATGTAGCGATTACCGCACAGTTTGCCGCCGTAGACCCGGAAGGGGATCTGCTGACGTTCCACATCGTCGGCAAACCTGCCCGAGGCGCCGTGACCCTATCGGAGGATGGGAGCGGCGAGTTTGTCTACACGCCCTACGAAAACAAGACGGGAAAGGACAGCTTCACGTATGTGGCGGTGGATACCGTGGGCAACTCCTCCGATCCCGCCACGGTCAAGATCCGGATCGCGAAGGCCGATACGAAGGTCACCTACGCGGATCTCTCGGGCCATCCCGCGCACAAAGCCGCTATCCGCCTGGCGGAGGAGGGGATTTTTGTGGGCGAGCGTATGGGCGCGCAGTATTTCTTCCAGCCGGACACGCCGGTCACCCGGAGCCAGTTCGTGGCTATGGCCATGGAGTGCGCCGGAGCGAAAGTACTGGAGGGGGTGGAGCGTACCGGCTTTTATGACGATGACGCCATCCCGACCTGGGCCAAGGGCTATGTATCCTCCGCTTTAAAATCCGGACTGGTTCAGGGGAGCCGGGATGCGCAGGGACGGGTGGTCTTCAACGCCGGAGACGGCATCACCCGTGCCGAGGCCGCGGTCCTGCTGGATCGGGCTCTCCAGGTCACCGATGTGAGCGCGCCTACGATGGATACGGATGCCGTTCCGACCTGGGCCAGCCAGTCGGCGGCAAATTTGGCCACCTGCGGCGTGCTTCCGGTGAATGGAAGCAGCGCACAGGCCCTGTCGGAAGTCCTGACCCGCGGCGAGGCTGCACAAATGCTGTGTGCCGCGCTGGAACTGATGGATAATCGGGACAACGGCGGCTGGCTTCAGTGGTGAAGACGTTCCCAATGGGGAGTGCGGCAGGGTCGCGCTCCCCATTTTTAAAAATTGCGGGAAGAAATCGTGAAATTGTGTTGACAAACCTACGGGGATTTGCTAAAATAACATGCGTTCGGTCGAGAAAACGGTGTGCGCCGAACGTCATGTGGGGGTATAGCTCAGCTGGGAGAGCGCTTGAATGGCATTCAAGAGGTCAGCGGTTCGATCCCGCTTATCTCCACCAATTACAACTGAATATCGTATCTGGGGGTATAGCTCAGCTGGGAGAGCGCTTGAATGGCATTCAAGAGGTCAGCGGTTCGATCCCGCTTATCTCCACCAGAATAATCTCTGAACTGGAAGGGTTCAGAGATTTTTTCTTTGGTTAGGGAAACCACCGGCTCTGCCGGTGGAGGTACCCCGTAAAAAAGCTTTAGGTTCAAGCAACGAGCTTAGCGAGCAGCGAATAGCCAATCTCGCAGTGAAGGAAAGCTCTCATTAGAACAGGAATCGTGTAGAGCAAGTAATGCAGGTGAAAGAAATTTCAGTGCGTCTTGAAACGCTTGCCGGTACCAGGCCCTTATAGGGCCTAATCAAGCCTCCGGCTAAGCCTTAATCTCATTAAGATAGCCACCCCAACGAAACCGCTTCCGGGAGAGAATCTCAGAGGCGGTTTCGTAAATACATACATCAGAAAAGAGGACACGGCAAAAGCGCGGAGTGTCCTCCGTGAAAAACGAATGTGAAATAACCTCAAATCATCCGGTACTGAAAACTGGTCGGGCGCTTCACACGCATATTCCCCGGTTTTTGCCGGCCAGGCCGGACGGGAAGCAGGAACTTTGCAATCAAAGACTCCACTTTGGCTACAGGAACAAAGCCAGGCAGGAACTCCCGTGCAATGTGAGCGGCGAAAGCGGCGTTAATGTGATAGACATGGGTGCCTTCCGGCTGGGTAAAAATGGTGTGGAGACGAAGCAGGGAAGCATAATTATAAAACGTCATTTTGGAAAATATCTTCTGCTTGATGAATGGGCGCTTTTTGGCATGAAAGTATGTCAGCGCAAGGGTGTATTTCAAATCTGAACAGGACCAGTAAAAACGGGCAGTGACAAAAGGCCCCCTGATGTAGAAAAATAAACTACATCGGGGGGTCTTGTTATGGGGAAACGGAATTACACACACGTTCAAGCGTTGCTGCCTGAAATCAAGGCTAGGGCTTGTTTGAAAAAAGGTGGAGATTGTGCTAAAGCAACAAAATAGCGATGGAGGCAAGATACACAAAGGCCAGGAAGGAAGCATCCGACTTGTCATATCTGGTGGCGATTCTGCGAAACCACTTGATTTTCTGGAAAAAACACTCCACCAGATGGCGCTCCTTATACAGGTGCCAGTCAACCGGCCAAGGATCGGAAACGTTGCTTTGCGGCGGGATCACATAATTGGCCCCGTGCGCTGAGATATATTCCCGAATTGCCCGAGCACCATATGCCCGGTCTGCCAGTACGGCACTCCCTCTGATCCTGACTTTTTCCAATAGTTCAACAGCGTGAACCGAATCGTGGGAGACCGCCGAAAATTCTGTGTAATCGACGTTCCCCGACAGTATGAAAATCTTCGACTGAGTCAAGAATGAGATCAAACATTCAAGACGAAGGAGACGAAGATTATGCAGTCAGTACCACAGGATTT